>JAPUIM010000380.1 GCA_027297025.1 Bacteroidota bacterium
TTAAAATGTACTTTAATAGGCTTTTTATTTCCTATCGTTTCTCATCCTTTCATAGTCCTTCTTATCCATATTTTAATAGTTCTTTTATAAAACCAGTTGCTTTACACAACTAATTAACTATATTTGCTACTAGTTGCCTAATACAACTGGTTGTAAGTTATATTTAATAATGGAAATGGAAAAACTCATTGAACAATACCGATATCATGATCAATTGTACAAGATTGTTTTGGAGGGTATAAAACCAGAGCATACACATGTCAGATTAAATGGCATGACCAATCAGATATTCTGGATTGTAGGCAATTTACCCACAACGCAGTATAAGATTACCAACGGCATGGACATTGAACTCCAACAGGCATTTTATGATTTTCACGGGCGAAATAGGGGCATAATCTCGGATGCAGAGTACCCGTCTCATGTGGAAATTATTAAAGACGGGAACAAAATCGCTCTAGTACTAGAAGAAAGGCTTCAAGAACTTACTGATGAGGACTTGACTTGTGAATCCCTTTTTAACTCACTAAAAATCATTCATAACAATCTTTTGAGAACATTGTCTTTCATCATTGACAGAGAAGCCTATGCGATCGTTCAACCTATCCTGATGAGAAAGGCCTTTGCGTATGAAGCGATGAAATACAGTTAACTAAATAGAACAAGAAGTAGAAAACAATGAAAAACTTAAACAAACATTTAAAAGAAAAATCCAACGAGTTTGGAGAACGTTGGGGTCTAGGGATCGTAAAGTACCGCTGGCTAGTACTAATCGGATCACTTTTGCTATTTTTTGCAGCCGTATCTGGCGGTATGATGGGTTTTAACAGCGACTATCATGCTTTTTTTAGCGATGATAATCCACAATTGATAGCATTTGAGGAGCTACAAAGCATCTATACCAAGGATGACAATGTGTTCATTCTTATCAATCGCAAAGACGGCAAAGACATTTTTGATAAAAAGACTTTATCAGCTGTTGAAAAACTCACTGAGAAAGCATGGCAAACACCTTACTCAAGCAGAGTTGATGCGATCACTAACTTTCAGTATACCCGGGCTGTGGCCGATGATTTGTATGTTGATGATCTTATAAGTGATGCCCATGTCAAGTCCGCCGAGGAGTTGGCGGAGCTAAAGCTGATAGCGACCACTGATAGTCGTCTTGTGAAAAGGTTAATCAACAAAGATGCTACTGCCACGGGAATTAATATTACTATAAGGCTTCCTGATGTTCAGACTTTCGAGAATGTTGAAATAGCTGCCTTTGTAAGGGAAATGGTGGAGGAGTTTGAAGTAGAAAACCCCGAACTTGAAACCCATCTATCTGGAATGGTCATGCTCAATAATGCATTTATGGAGGCTTCTGGCAATGATGCTGCCAAACTTACCCCATTGATGCTATTGATCGTGATCATCACTATCCTTCTCACCACCCGAACCATCACCGGAACATTCGCTTCTCTACTAGTAATTATTGCATCAATAGGTTCTACAATGGGTATAGGTGCTTACATTGGAATGGCACTCACTCCTCCGTCTGCCGCGTTTATGAATATTGTACTCACCCTGGCAGTGGCGGACAGTATTCACATACTGATCACTTTAATACAAGGTATGCGAACTGGATTGTCCAAAAGAGATGCCGTTGTGGAAAGTTTACGAGTCAACTTCATGCCTATTTTCATTACAAGTCTTACAACTGTCATTGGCTTTCTTTCCATGAATTTTGGGGACTCTCCCGCATTTAGTGATCTGGGTAACCTGACCGCTATAGGTTTGACTGCAGCCTTTATATTTTCCGTCACTCTTTTGCCAGCCGTGTTGACGATTCTTCCAGTAAGAGTTAAGGAGGTAAGGGAGGAATCAAAAACCAAGGTGCCAATGCTTGATAGATTGGCAGATTTTGTTATTGTCAATAAAAGAGCGGTGATTATTGGTTGTAGCCTGTTTATTATTGGCACCTCCCTGCTCGCTCTAAAAAATGAGCTGAATGATGATTTCGTAAAATATCTAAGTAAGAATATTTCCTTTAGGAATGATACAGACTATATAAGCGAGAACCTGACGGGTATATATACGCTTGAGTTTTCTGTAAATGCCGGTGAAGATGGTGGTATAAGTGATCCTAAGTATTTACACAAACTCAAGGAGTTTGAAAAATTTCTTTACTCCTACCCTGAGATCATTCATGTAAATGCATTTACAGATGTAATGCGTCATCTCAACAAATCTATGCATGGCGACCAGAAGGAATATTTTAAGATTCCTGAGAGTCGGGAACAGGCAGCCCAATTTTTACTCCTTTATGAGATGTCTTTGCCCTTTGGTCTGGATTTGAATAATCAGGTAAACGTGGATAAATCCGGTACAAGGGTTATTGCTACCATGGATAATATCAAAACTGGCAAAATGATTGAGATCAGTGAGGCTGCTTCGGCATGGCTGAAAAAAAATGCTCCCGAACATATGTATACTGAAGGTACGAGTAACGCCATGATGTTTGCTCATTTGACCAAAAGGCAAATAACCGGAATGATATTCGGCACATTGCTTGCCATGGCACTCATTGCTATTGTGCTAGGAGTTGCTCTCAAGAGCTTTAAGTATGGGGCGCTTAGCTTAATTCCGAATATCACACCTGTGTTGGCTGGTTTGGGTATTTGGGGACTGTTTTATGGATTTGTCAATGCGGGTATCGCCATGGTATTTGGAATGACGCTGGGAATCGTTGTCGATGATACTGTTCATTTTTTATCAAAATACTTAAGAGCTCGAAGAGAACATGGACTATCAGCCGAAGATTCTGTGCGCTATGCATTCACTACGGTTGGTAAGGCGATGGTAGTTACCAGCTTCGTCCTGGTGGCTGGTTTTATGGTAATGGCACAATCTGATTTTGGCATTAATTCCGATATGTCAAAAATCACTGTATTCATTATCGTGTTGGCGATAATTCTCGATTTTCTACTACTCCCGGCATTACTTATCTCAGGAACATCTTCCAAGTCCAACGCACCGCATTCCGAGATAGGGATTAACCAAGACAGTCCTAAAGTAGAACTGCCTACTGCATAACAAATTATATAAACCAAAGCAATACGAACATGTACAAACTAATTATAATATTCTTATCATTTATAGCCATTTTAGGATCACTGAATGCGCAATCTCCAGAAAAAAAAGGGTTTGAGATAGCCCAAAGGGCTGATGAAGCAGATCAGGGATATGAAAGCACCAAGGTTCAGCTCACCATGAAACTGGTCAATAAACAGGGGCAGGAAGTGACTCGAGAGCTGGTAACTCAAACCCTGGAAATGACAGGTGATGGAGACAAGTCTATGGTAGTGTTTAATACACCAAGAGATGTGAAAGGCACTGCTACACTCACATTTACCCATAAGGATGGGCCGGATGATCAATGGCTTTATTTACCTTCCATCAAGCGTGTAAAACGGATCTCTTCTGATAACAAATCAGGGCCATTTATGGGAAGTGAGTTTGCCTATGAGGATCTTTCATCCCAGGAAGTGGAAAAGTACACCTACAAGTTTATAAAAGAAGAAAGCCTAAATGGGACAGCTACCTACGTGGTGGAGCGGTATCCAACCGATCCTAAGTCCGGGTATACGAAGCAGCTGGTATGGTGGAACAGGGACAACTACCGACAGGAGAAGGTCGAATTCTATGATCGAAAAAATGCTTTGTTAAAAACGTTGACATACAGTGATTATAAACAGCATTTGGACAAATACTGGAGAGCTGGAAAAATGGAAATGGTCAATCATCAATCTAATAAATCCACCATGCTATTATTTAAGGATTACGCCTTCAAAAGTGGATTGGCTGAAAGTGATTTTTCGCAAAATGGGTTGAAGCGAGCGGGACGATAAGGAACTATGTGGAAATTGATGTCAACGGGCAGGCTACTGGTTTTGGTCATCATGTGCGCTGCTAACAATTGCCTTGGTCAGACAAAAGAAGAAGTGTACAGGGAATTCACCCTTGAATTGGAAGCGAATGAACGGTTTTTTTTTAAGGAGGGCTTGTACCCTGGGCAAAAGCGCAATTACTTGTCGCTGGCTGTCCACCCTGAATACTCACTAGAATGGAAGGATGGGAAGCATAGCTTGAATTTTACAGGATTCTTAAGACTCGATCAGTATGACAAGAAAAGAAATCATTGGGATATAAGGGAGCTTTATTGGCAATCAGTATTTAAAAATACGGAGTTTTCTATTGGAGCGAAGAAGGTCTTTTGGGGTAAAACAGAGTCCGCACATTTGGTAGATATCATCAATCAGACGGATGTGGTAGAGAGTTTTGATGGCGAGCAAAAGTTGGGAGAGGTGATGGTTCACCTTTCTCAATCGGTATCTATAAGGGCAAGCAAGGAAAAAGTTTTTGATGCACTGACCAAAGAAATTGATCAATGGTGGGGCCCGGTAGATCGATACGCTCAAAAAGTGGGTGATGTTTTCAAAATCGATTTTGGGGGAGGCTCCCATTGGAGGTTTAAAGTTGTTGCATTATCAGAATCGGAAAAGGTAGTATGGGAATGCGTTGAATCAAACCAGGACCATAATATCGAGGGCATGGATGAAGAATGGCTTGGGTCCAAACTGCACTGGGATATTTCCGGAAAACAGCAAGAAGTGGAGGTGAAGTTCTTACATCAGGGTTTGGTACCTCAGGGTAATTGCTACGGTGCGTGTTCTACAGCCTGGGATTTTTACGTTACTGATAGCTTGAAAAGTTTCCTTGAAACTGGAGAAGGTAAACCAGAGGAAATGTAAATACGCTTCTCAATTGATTACAAAAGAACCTTAGAAAAAATAAGACTTTAAGAAAATATGAAGAAAGAAATTGAAATGGATTACAAGCAATCTGTAGTCATAAAGACAAGTAAGGAATTAGCCTTTGAGGCTCTAATGACCGGAGTTGATCAATGGTGGGGAGAGGTTGATCACCCGGCCCAAGGTGAGGGCGATGTTTTTACCGTTTCGTGGGGAGAGCCCTGGTATCAATTTAAGATAATCGAGTACAATCCATTCAGTAAAATAACCTGGGAGTGCATAGAAGCAAACCAGATTATTGAGGGACTAGAAGGTGTAGAAAAGGAATGGGTTGGTACCAAATTAATATGGCGGATTGAGAGCAAAGGAGATGATATGGTGCAAGTAAGTATGGAGCATCATGGCTTGATCCCTGAATTTGTCTGTTTTAATGTTTGCTCCTCTGCTTGGGATCATTTTATTACTGAAAGCCTGAAGGACCATTTGGAAAAGAGCGGATAAACCTGACAGCGCCTAAGGTAATAGCTGGAATTGAACCCCTTGCGCTAACAGTGTAAAGAACTACTAAAATTAATACTAGGAATATGGAATTTATGTTGCTCATAAAAGCGGAATATAAAAGCCTTTACGAATTATCCCCTAAAGAAATGCAGCTCTGTTTAGAAAAAAATGGCCGCTTCATCGGTCAACTTGTCGCTGAAGGGAAAATGGAAGGTGGAGGAGCGTTAGACAGATCAGGAATATTAGTTGAGAGGAGCTATAATGCATTTGTAGAAAGTCCATTGGATGACCAACAAGAGGAACTGATGTCATACTTGCGCATTAAGGCAAAAGATTTAACTGAGGCGGTTGAAATTGCGAAATCCGATCCCGGGTTTGACCAACCGGGATGGAAAATAGAAGTTCGTCCAGTCCTTACTAATAGCTAAAATAAAATAGCAATGACCATGGCTTACAATTGCTGGGTTTTCCATTTCCGGGGATTATTAACTAAATTTGCAACTGGTTGCAAACAAGAACTAATTGGGAATGGAAAAGCACAGGTCTTATTGTCCGGTGAATTTGGCGCTAGAAGTAATTGGTGATAAGTGGACTTTATTGATCATCAGGGATATAATGATGGTAGGTAAACGACATTTCAGGGAAATCTTAAATTCTGATGAGAAAATTGCCTCTAATATTTTAACGGATCGCTTGAATATGTTGGAGAAGGTGGGTGTTCTTGCGAAAGCAAAGGACCCTAGTCATAAACAAAAGTTCATTTATAGCCTCACCGAAATGGGCATTGATCTATTTCCAACTATTGTAGAGATTGGGAATTGGAGTCTGAAGCACAGGCCGGTTGATCCTGCGCAAAGTACTCATGCAAAAATGTTGGTTGAAGGCGGCAAAAAGCTTCATAAGAAGATGATGGAACAACTAAAAAAAGAGCATCTAATTCAAGTAGAATTGAAGTAGTACTTAGTTGTGCTTCATTATGACAGACCACTCGAAATTAACTATTAACATACAAGAAATGAAAGCCTCTATACGCAGAACATATGGCTTGCCAAATCAGATTAGAATTGAAAATATCGAAAAACCTATTCCAAAAGACAATGAGATTTTAATTAGAGTGTATGCTGCTACGGTCAATCGAAC
>JAPUIM010000381.1 GCA_027297025.1 Bacteroidota bacterium
AAAATCGTTCTCAAGGGCAATGCAGCTATCTTAAACCTTGAGGCAATCCATAATTTTGAACAAGCCTCCCAGTTGAAATCCAGTAGCTTGTATCTACCGCTTTCATCTTTGCCAAAACTGAAATCAGGTCAATTTTATTACCATGAGATTATTAACTTTAAAGTCATAGATGAAGCATTAGGTGATATTGGTAAGGTTAAAATTGTATATCAAATGCCCAACCAGGATTTACTAGCTTTCGATTACAAAAATAAAGAGGTACTAATGCCTATTAATGATCATACGGTGAAGGGTATTGAACGTGAGCGAAAAGAATTAAAGGTAATGTTACCCGATGGCCTACTGGAAATTTATTTATGATGTAATGAGGATTGATATAATCACTTGCTTACCCAAACTGTTAGAAAGCCCTTTCAACCAATCAATTGTAAAAAGAGCCGTGGATAAGGGTTTGGTGGAAGTAGAAATACACGATCTTCGAAATTACAGCACTAATAAGCACCGATCAGTAGATGACTATGCATACGGTGGTGGGGCAGGGATGGTGTTAATGATTGAACCCATTGCCAAATGTATAGATAGTTTAAAAAAAGAAAGAGATTATCAGGAAATCATTTTCCTCACACCTGATGGAATAAAATTCTCTCAAAAAATGGCCAATGAACTATCTTTATTTACTAATATCATCTTATTGTGTGGCCACTATAAGGGAGTGGACGAACGGGTGAGAGAACAATATATTACCAGGGAAATCAGCATTGGTGATTATGTATTATCAGGTGGGGAATTGCCAGCAGCGGTAGTAGCCGATGCAATTATAAGACTTATTCCCGGGGTATTGAACGATGAGACCTCAGCGCTCACCGATTCCTATCAGGATGATCTTTTGGCTCCACCAGTCTATACCAGACCTGCCAGTTACAAGGGGTTAAAGGTACCTGAAATTTTGTTGTCTGGAAATGATCGACTAATTGAAAATTGGCGCCATAAAAAGGCGCTGGAAAAAACAAAACAAAGAAGGCCCGATCTTATACCTTGAAATTTTTCCCAACTCATGAAATGTTTGAGTTATATTTAAAAATGGTATATTTGCAAACCTTTTTGGAGGTTGAGAATACAACAATCAAGTCATGAGCGAATTAATCAAACTGATAGAGCAAGAATACGCTGAAATAAGAAAAAAATATCCTTCCTTCAAGGCCGGAGATACTATTAATGTACACGTCAAGATAAAGGAGGGAAACAAAGAAAGGATCCAGCAGTTTCAAGGCACTGTATTAAGGCGCAATAACAAAAGTACCAATGGTGAAACTTTCACAGTAAGAAAAGTATCAAATGATATTGGGATAGAAAGGATCTTTCCTCTGTTATCTCCAAATATTGCCAAAATAGAATTAATTCGAAAAGGATCTGTAAGAAGGGCCAGGCTGTATTATCTGAGAGGACGACAAGGTAAGGCAGCCCGAATAAAGGAAAAGCTGAAATAATTGAATTGAAAAAATACTTTACAGGGCCGCCTACCAGGTGGCCTTTTTTATTTGATGCCTCAATTTTTTTACTTTTGACATTCACTGTGAATTTTATCAATGAGTCTGAGCTTCTATAAATACCAGGGGACCGGTAATGATTTCATTATGATCGATGACCGTCAAAATAAATTTGACCTAAATAATCATGAGTTGGTGAGAAGTTTATGCAATAGAAAATTTGGAATAGGCGCAGATGGTTTGATTCTGGTTAGAGAGCATCCTAGTCTGGATTTTGAAATGATCTATTTCAACTCGGATGCCTCCCGAAGTTTGTGCGGCAATGGTAGTCGTTGCGTAGTGGATTTCGCTCGATATCTGGATATAGTTGATGAAAAATGTCATTTTCAGGCTTATGATGGTGAACATTTTGCATTTATTGAAGATGGAGTGGTGCACCTAAAGATGAATGATGTTTCTGAATTGAAACCCATTGGGGATGATCTATTTATTAATTCTGGCTCTCCTCACTACATTAAATTCGTGGATGAATTAGAAACCCTGGATGTGGTGACTGAAGCACGGAAAATAAGATACAATCCAACTTTCAAAGATCAGGGAGTAAACGTCAATTTCGTTCAAATTAAAGATGAACACCAGGTGCTTGTTCGCACCTATGAAAGAGGTGTGGAGAATGAAACACTTTCCTGCGGAACTGGAGTTACTGCAGTATCCTTGGCCTTGAGCTTTAAAAATCAACAAAGTCCCTTAAAAATTAGTACTCCCGGGGGTCAATTAACCGTTACATTTAACAAAAATCCCGATCATACATTTAGCGACATTTTTTTAATCGGTCCGGTAGAAATGGTGTTTAAAGGAAGTATTTAAACCAAAATTGTCTCAGTTTCTACGATTAGCATAAAATTTGTTAGGTATTTGAAGATCTCAGAGTAACCTGTACTCATTTATGATAAATAATACTGATAATACTTTATTGGCAAAAACAAATTAAATTTAAGGTTTTAAATTTCAAGAGGTAAATAGATGAATCTAATCGCTAAAACCCTGGCTAAAGTTTTTGGGACAAAATCAGATAAGGATATCAAGGAACTACTGCCTTTTGTTGCCCCTATTAACGAGGAGTTTGAAAAACTTCAAAGTATCAGCGATCAGGA
>JAPUIM010000382.1 GCA_027297025.1 Bacteroidota bacterium
TATAGTAGGGCCGGGAGGTGGATTACTTGGCTCGGGTGCCAGAATTCCATTTTACTCGATACCAAACCAACAGATTGAAGTAAGGTCGGTGGACCATGGGGTTAGAACCAAGCACTGGAGAGCGGTAGGACATGGTCCCAATAAGTTCGCCATAGAGGCCTTTATTGATGAGATTGCCAGTGATAGAAATATAGATCCCTATAAATTCCGGCGAAAGTTGATGAAAAATTCTCCCAGGGCATTAAAAGTGCTCGATACAGCAGCCAATATGGCTAACTGGGGCGAGCCGATAAAAGAAGGCCGGGCCAGGGGAATAGCCTTTTCCGAACGTAGTGGATCACTCTTTGCCGGAGTTTGCGAGATTTCATTAAATAGAAAAGAAGGAAAGATCAAGGTGCATCATATCTGGGCCTCCCTGGATGCAGGAGTAGTTGTTCAACCCGACAATGCCAAAGCACAAATGGAAGGGGCAATTCTTTTTGGTATGAGCAGTGCATTTGGAGAATGCATTACTTTCAAAAACGGAGAGGTTGAGCAATCTAACTTCCACAATTACCCATTACTCAGGATAACAGACGCACCCGAAACGCTGGACATAGAGTTAATTCCATCTAATGAGGCTCCATCAGGTATAGGTGAAGCTGGTTTGCCAATGATTGGCGGAGCTATTGCTAACGCCTTCGCCTCACTAACCGGTAAACGGTTGAGGCATATGCCGTTTACAGAGGAAAAAGTGAAGGAGGTGCTGAAAGGATAATAAAATAGCATTCGAAATATCGGAATCAGACTTAATTATTGTTTAATAACAAATTCAACACGTCTATTCAACTTTCGCGATGCCAGTGTAGAATTATCGGCGATGGGATTCGCTTCACCATAACCTTGGTAACTAAGTTGTTCTTGTTTAATGCCCTCTTTTGCTAAATAATCATAGGCGGATTTTGCTCTTTTTTTTGATAAAAACAAATTATAATCTTCCGGTCCATAAGTATCAGTGTACCCAGAGATTTTCACATTTGTATCGTTGCTTTTCAAATAGATTACCAATTGATTCAACTTTTTAATTGCTTCCCCGTTCAAAGTATTTTTATCAAAGTCAAACTGTAATACACCAGGCACAAAGGTCACATTAATGTCTCCTGTTGAAATTTTAGCAGGCTCTACTTCTGGTTCCATAACTTTGGGCGCTACCTCTTTATCTGGTTCCAAATCTTCTTGTACTACCTCTTTTTCTTGTATTACCTCTTTTTCTGGTGGTAAATCCTCGCGCACAACCTCTTTATCGTTTACAACTACCCGTTCTACGAATTCCTCAGACTGATGGTCCAAATGTATCACTATATTCGAAGAGTCAGTTTTTTGTAAATCTACATTCATTACATATTCAAAAATATCTGCCCGATACATTACCTGAACGGGAAAGGTACTCCTGACAAAACCCTCTGCCTCAATAATCAGATCATATTCTTTTTCAAACTCCATATGAAAAGCATGGCTGCTCCGGGATATATCTTCGGATTCGAAAGTTTCAACTGCTCCTGTTTCTTTATCACTTAAGATAATTCTTCCTGCAATCGGTTTATGCTCACTTCCATCTTCAGGTAAATTAACCCTGAATAACAATGAAGTAGGCGAGGAATTAGGGCGTTTTAATATATAGATATCTACTTCTCCATGGGTATCATTGCGGTAAGATGAAAAATAGGCTTTTACGCCATTGGCTGCTAAAACGAAATATATATCTTCATCAGCAGTATTAATGGGATAACCAATATTTCTTACTGGTGACCAGGTTTTGGAATCTTCATTGTAATTGGAAGAGAATATGTCGAATCCACCCATACTATTATGACCTCGAGAACTAAAAAAAAGTGTTTTGCTATCGGAGTGTATTTGAGGGGCCTCTTCGTTAAATTGGGTATTAATTTCCGGACCTAAATTCACAATATTTCCCCATGTTCCGTTTCCCAGAAGTTCCGCTTTGTAGATGTCACTTCCTCCATATCCTCCTTCTCGTTCACTGGTAAAATAAATATGCTTACTATCCGCGGTAAAACATGCACTGGATTCAAATCCAGCAGTATTTACTTCTCCACTGAGAGGCACCGGTATTGTCCAGCCATCCTCACTATGGTCGCTGATGTAAATATCCCCTCCGTTATTGGATTTATAAATCAATAGTTGACTGCCATCGGAGGATAGCCCAATGCCTGCATCATGGCCAAAAGAATTGACCCCAAACCCTAAATTTTGTGGTTTTTGCCATTCCCCTTTATCGTTTTTGTATGAAATATACATATCTTCATGATACCTGCCGTCCGCATCCTGTTCCGTACTTACATTGTCTTCTCTTCTGGAGGTAAAGATCATGAAACTTTCATCGGCAGGAATTATTGGCCCATATTCAGGATATTCGCTATTGATCACTTCACCAATGTTCACAATTTCCAGGGTAACTGAATCTCTTACCAACTCTTTACCCACCTCACAATTTTCAATATACCTTTCCACCTCTTTGTATCTGGGATCAGTTGTTTTATTGAGATTGATAAGGTCCTGCCTGAACTTTTCATAGTATTTAATTGCTTCATCGAAGCGATTATTATAATGATAGGCACGGCCCAGATAAAAATCGAGTTCTTCGGATGGGTCACTGTTGGCTTCAGCTATTTTAAAATAATTTAAGGATTTATTTTTATCTACCGTATGATAATAGCACATCCCGGTTTTAAAATTGAAATCTTTATTAGTAGGATCCAGCGAATCCAGCTTCAATAACAAAGGCAGAGCACGATGCCAGGCTTCTGCGGCAAGAAATTTGTCAGCTTGTTTTTCCAGCTTTTTCAGGTTCACTTTCCCCTGGGACCATCCAGAATAAACTGTGAAGAGGAAAATAACAGATAAGACTTTACTCACGTTCATGATTAGATTTCTCTTCCTCAATTAATCATTATATTAAGAAAAAGACATTATCAATAAAACCACATTATAATTTCTCCTATTTAATAAAATCGATGTTAAAATTACATCATTTTTCACAACAAGTACCAAATAGGTACATAGGATAAGAAAATAC
This sequence comes from Bacteroidota bacterium, assembly GCA_027297025.1. Taxonomy (GTDB): domain Bacteria; phylum Bacteroidota; class Bacteroidia; order Cytophagales; family Cyclobacteriaceae; genus JAPUIM01. Next base: position 3,077 of record JAPUIM010000382.1, read on the forward strand.
GTAAAATCAAACTCAACATTTTCTAGTTCAGCACATCAGGGATTCTAGAAATTTTCAGGCTGGGAGCAATCTAGCAGGAAACAATTTGTTTTAATTTCTTTTGTAAAAAGAGTTTTTGTGAATCCGATAACTAACCAATATCTTTAGGCAACTTTAACAACCTTTTACTAGCTAGAAAATCTTATGAGGCAGATCCTTTTGGGAGCATTATTGCTAATGCCCTTAATTGTTTGGGCCGTAATAGTCACTATCACCAGCAGCGGGAACTGGAGCAACTCAGGAATCTGGAGTGGTGCGGATATAGGAGATGTAATTACTGATGATGTAACTTTTAACAATTCTCTGACTATCACCATCCAAAATTCCGAATCTTTTACAGTTGGCGATGTTAATATGGGGAGCGACAATACCCTGACCATTAATTCCGGGGGATCTTTAACCCTGGGAGCTAGTGGCAACGCCAAAGATTTCACTACTGGAAATGATATAACA
>JAPUIM010000383.1 GCA_027297025.1 Bacteroidota bacterium
TGTAATGCCCGAGGTAGGTGCGGTATTAAAACAGATGCAACTTTTCTCGGATAAGATCATCAGTGGGGAGTGGAAAGGATATACAGGAAAGCCCATTCAAGATATTGTAAACATTGGAATCGGAGGTTCCGACTTGGGACCACTTATGGTAACGGAAGCCCTTAAGGCTTATAAAGTGCCAAATATTGATCTGCATTTTGTATCCAATGTGGATGGAACGCATATTAATGAAACATTAAAAGGATTAGACCCCGCAACCACACTTTTTATTATCGCCTCAAAAACCTTCACTACCCAGGAAACCATGACCAATGCTCATTCAGCCCGTGGATGGTTTTTAAAGGCTGCTCAAGACGAGGAATTTATAAAAAAGCATTTTGTAGCACTCTCTACCAACGTAGCTAAAGTAACTGAATTTGGGATAGATCGGGATAATATGTTTAGGTTCTGGGATTGGGTAGGAGGTCGTTATTCCTTATGGTCCGCTATAGGCCTACCTATTGCCTGTGCCATTGGTTATGACAATTTTCAACAATTGCTGTCCGGGGCCCATGACATGGATAGACATTTTAGGGAATCCTCTTTCGAAAAGAATATCCCAGTGATGCTGGCTTTGATCGGCATATGGTACAATAATTTTTTTGGAGCCTCTACTGAAGCTATTTTACCCTACGATCAATACATGCACCGCTTTGCGGCTTACTTTCAACAAGGTAATATGGAAAGCAATGGTAAGTACGTAAGTAGGAATGGCACTCCCATACACTACCAATCGGGTTCTATCATATGGGGAGAACCAGGCACCAATGGACAGCATGCTTTTTATCAGTTGATACACCAAGGTACCAAATTGATACCCTGTGACTTTCTAGCTCCAGCCACTTCTTTAAACCCAATTGGTGATCATCACTATATACTTATGGCGAACTTTTTTGCCCAAACTGAAGCTTTAATGAATGGAAAAACCATTGATGAAGTCAGGGCAGAGTTGGAGGCAGCAGGGATTTCCCCGGAAGAAATTTTAGAACTTGCCCCTTTCAAGGTTTTCCAGGGAAATCAACCTACCAATTCCATCCTGTTTAAAAAACTGACTCCTCACACTTTGGGAAGTTTAATAGCCATGTATGAGCACAAGATCTTTGTGCAGGGTGTCATTTGGAACATTTTCAGTTTTGACCAATGGGGAGTTGAGTTAGGTAAGCAACTAGCTGTTAAAATTTTACCGGAACTGCAGGATGATCAAACGGTTATCACGCATGATAATTCTACCAATTCATTAATAAATATCTATAAACAAATGAGAGAATAATTGTTTTTACTTACTTACCATTTATAATCAAAAACTATCAATAAAATGGATTCTAATCCTGCCACAATTGGTGTAGTGGGTTGTGGTGTTTCTGGATTAACTACTTCAATAAGACTATTGCAAGGAGGAAAGAAAGTTACCATCCTTGCCAAAGAAATCCCACCATTTACCACCTCCGATAAAGCGGGTGCTATCTGGCTTCCTTACAAAATAGGTCCCAGAAATAAGGTGCTTTCCTGGGCATTGATCACCTACCGGAAATTGGAAAGGCTCTCGAAAAAGAAAAAAACCGGAGTATCCATGGTGCACCTGTTGAGAAAAGGAAATGTCGATCAGGATAACTGGTGGTTAGAGGACCTTAATAACAAACTATCAAGACCAATTGCTGATGTTCAGAATGATGCGGAATCCGAATATCAGGTAAGAGTTCCTTTTGTTGATACCCCTATTTACATGCATTATTTGTTAAAGACCTTCAATAAATTGGGTGGTAAGTTAATATATAGAAAAGTGCGTAATCTTTACAAATTACAAAAGGAATATGGAACGGTGGTCAATTGCAGCGGATTGGGAGCTCGAAAATTATGTAAGGACACCAAAATGTACCCTATCAAAGGCCAAATTGTTTTGATCAATCCTGTTGCCGGAGTGGATTATATTGCTGATGATAGGCCCAATCGGGAATTGACTTATATATTTCCCCGTAGCAAGGATTGCATACTTGGGGGTACTTCTGAAGACGGTGTGGAAGACCAACAGGTAGATGAAAAAACCACCAGGGATATTTTAATGAGGTGTAGCCAATTAGTACCACAATTGGAGAATGTGAAACCTCTTAGGGTTTATGTTGGGATTAGGCCGGGAAGGCCTGAAATCCGACTGGAAAAGGAGGCAGAATTGCCACTTTTTCACAATTATGGACATGGTGGAGCCGGATTTACTGTGTCATGGGGCTGTGCAGAAGAGATCTGGAAATTGATCAAAAAAATGAATTAATAATCCTGGGGTGATCAAAGTCCTTTTTTGGACAACTGTTTAATTTCTGAAGCTGCTATTATCTCTCCATTATCTTTCTCCTGGACCAAGACTATCAATCCACTATTTGCAATTTTTATATCAAGGGGAATCTTTACTTTCCATTGTCCAGACTTTTGATCAATTTCAACGGTTTGAAGCAGTCTTACCACACTTTCATGTTTTAATGTTCTTCCGCGATTTTCACCCCTCATGATCCCCCTTTCCAACCTGTTTTCAACTAAGGCAAATATCAGGTCACTATCCTCCGACTGTCCTTCGATCTTATAATTTACCTCCAGATCCCGCTCCTTAAGTGCCAGTATATGATCCAGTTCCACCTGTACCCTTGGCTTTCGAATTAGTTCATCCTCAATATTGCTATGTGCCTTGACAGAATTAGAACCAATAAATTCCCACCGGCCATTGATCACCATTTGGGGAGTATAAACCCCGGAACCAAACTTTCGTGAATAGGCTTTTTGTCGTTGGGTGTATTCTGGGGAGCTAAATTCATCAATCCAGCCCAGATAATTCCAATAATCTATATGGAAAGCCAGGGTATATACCTTATTGCCAGATTTTTCGGCTTCCTGTTTGATTTTATGAAGTAAATCATCAGCTGCCGGACAACTGGAACAACCCTCGGATGTAAACAATTCTACCACAGCAAAACCCTTGGATTCATGAACCTTAACTGTCTCTCCGCTATCTTTTGGTTTTTCCCAATTTACCGCTCCAAAACAGAAAAATGCTACCGATAGTACCAATACAAGGCTTTTCATTATCCTCTAATTTACAAATTCTGATCAAGATAAAAATCCCAATTCCAAATTGCTGGCGGCTCTATCCACTCACTTTATTGGTCCCGCATGCCCACTGCAAAAACTCTGGTAAAACCGCGGCCCAAGTAGACAAGTCATGTTTGCCTCCTTCCACTTTTCGATAAACAATATCCGTACCATTTCTATATCCCTTGTTATTTAATTCATTCACCAAGTCCAACGTATCTTCAACAGCATCAATGGTACCACTATTGTTTCTATCCGCAGTCTCATCTGAAGTTCCTGCCTGAAACCAGAATTTCATTCCTGGCTTTTTGGTTCCCTCTCTGATTATACTGTGCATGATTCGGTCAGTATCCTGATATCCGGTCTCATAGGCTTTCGACCTCCACCAAAAGGATCCGGAAAAAACCCCAATTTTCCCAAAATGATCAGGATGGCTCCATGCAATATCCATGGCAGATAACCCACCCAATGAACATCCGGCAATACTAGTAAAAGAAGGATTGTCCAAACTACGGTATTTGAATCTAATAAACGGCATCAACTCGTAGACTATAAAATCGGTAAAAGCTTGAGCTTTACTACCATGGTTTAGAAAATTCAGTTGACTGGCGGTTCCGTATTCTTGCAGTCGATTGTGTGCATGTACCGCCACTACTATGACTTCACCGATCAATTGTTGACTACCTAAATTATCCAAGGTTTCTAGCAGGTGGAGTTCCTTCATATCCTGACCATCGTTAAAAAACAGGGTGGGATAACACTTTCGGGGAAATTTGTTAAAACTTGGAGGGAGATAGAGGTCCAACACTACTTTTCGATGCAGAAATTTTGATCTGAAGTTTTTATATCTAAATACCTTCCACCCGCTGTGCGTTTTGTCCAATAGATGGGGGAACCTAAAAAAATGCCGGTGATGTAATAGTCTCATCGATTTGGCATCAAAAATAGAGTATTTATAGCTTTGACAGTGTCATAAATGCATTTTTTACTTGATTAAAAAACAATATCTTTGAACCTTCCATTATTACCCTAAATATTAACACCAACTTGAAAGAAGAATACGTAAAATGGCACTCTCCTAACCTAAGCAAGGATATCGAAATGCTGGTTTTCGGACACTATGGGCTGCCTCTGATCATTTTTCCCACCACTAAAGGCAGGTATTATGAAAGTAAGGATTTTAAACTAATAGAAGCCGCCAGTGAGTTTTTAGAAGCAGGTAAAGTAAAGATCTATTGCCCCGACAGTGCGGACGAATACAGTTGGTACAATCGAGGTGTCTCTCCCGCCGACCGGGTTAAAAATCATATATGGTACGACAAAATGGTTTTGGAAGAGATTGTAGGAAAAATCCAACACGACTTCCAGATTGCTAAGGTGGGAGTGGCCGGATGCAGTTTCGGAGGATTTCATGCCTGTAATTTTGCTTTTCGTCACCCCGATAAAGTGAGCCATTTCATTTCCATGAGCGGTTCCTTTGACATTAAAGACCAATTAGACGGCTATTACGACGAAAACGTTTATTTTAATAATCCGGTGGATTTTATATCTGATGTACAGGACCCTAATCTGTGGAAAATGAAAATAATACTGGGAACTTGCGAATATGATATATGCAAAGATGCCAATTATCATATGTCGGAATTATTAAATCGAAAAGGAGTAAACCATTGGCTGGATGATCGACCCGGGTCCCATCACGACTGGACGGTTTGGAGAGAAATGTTCCCCCATTATTTATCTCAGATATAATTATTAACCAAGAAAAACCTATGAAAAAGATTGGAATATTGTTTGGGATGGAAACTACATTTCCTCCTGCTTTTGTAAATAGGGTCAATCAAAAGAATATTGAGGGTATTTTCGCCGAACCGGTCAGTATCGATAAAGTAATGCAAGCTCAACCTTCGGAATATGCTGTGATCATTGATAGGATATCCCAAGATGTACCTTTTTATCGGGCCTATCTTAAAAATGCCGCTATTTGCGGAACTGCTGTGATCAATAATCCTTTCTGGTGGAGTGCAGATGAGAAATTCTTCAACAACGCTCTGGCAGTGAATGAGGGGATACCGGTGCCCAAAACGGTGATCATACCTTCCAAGGATATGCCACCGGATACAGATGCAAATTCTTTTAGAAATTTAAAATTCCCTCTAGATTGGGAAGCAATTTTTGAATATATCGGTTTCCCCGCCTATATGAAACCATATGATGGTGGCGGTTGGAGAAGTGTTTACAAACTGGAGAACCCGGATGATTTTTTTGCCAAATATCAAGAAACCGGACAATTAGTAATGATGCTGCAAGAGGAAATCAAGTTCAATGAATATTTCCGGTGTTATTGTCTGAGTGGCAAATACGTGAAAATCATGCCCTATGAACCTAGAAATCCTTTTCATCTACGCTATTTGCAGGATCCACCCACCTACAGCCCTGAGTTGTTAGAGACGGTAAAGCAAGGAGTTCTCAAATTAAATCACGCCCTGGGATACGATTTTAATACGGTGGAGTTTGCAGTGCAAGATGGGGTTCCCTATGCCATTGATTTCTGTAATCCGGCACCCGATGCCGACGTTAATTCCATAGGGGAACAAAATTTTGAATGGATCGTGGAACACGCAGCTTTAATGGCTATTGAAAGGGTCCAAGCTAATGTAGAAGGTCAGGACAATCTTACCTGGGGCACTTTCATCAAAAACGCTGTAAGTGCTGAGCCCCAAAAAGCCACTGAATAACAGGATCAGCATGAAGAATATCAAGCGGGTCGCAGTACTGGACATGAATGACAATTACCCCAACCAAGGGATGAGGGGTATAAGGGGAATCTTGGAAAGCTTTTCTACTCACCTCGACTACCAGGTATTTGATGTACGGGTCCACAATGAGGTCCCCAACCATAAATTCGATATTTACATCGGTTCCGGAGGTCCCGGTGATCCTCTGAAAATGAAAGGAAATTGGGTCACCAGATTTTATAACCTGATCGACCGTTTATGGGCCAATAATCAGAATCCAGACAATCCCAGGAAAAATTTCTTTTTTATTTGCCATTCATTCCAAATGGTCTGCCATCATTTTGGATTAGGGGAAATTACCAAACGCAAGTCTACCTCATTTGGTGTATACCCGGTCCATAAAACCGAAGCGGGCCAGAGTGAACCGATATTTGAAGAATTGCCCGATCCCTTCTATGTGGTGGATTCCCGCGATTACCAGTTGGTGCAACCCAACTTGCAAGTATTTGAAGAACATGGGGCCACTATTTTGTCAATGGAAAAGATCCGTACACACATTGAGTTGGAGAGAGCCATTATGGCAGTGAGATTTTCTCCCGAATTTGTTGGTGTGCAATTCCACCCCGAGGCTGATCCCTATGGCATGCGTACGCATTTTAAAAAAGAAGAAAACCGGAAAAAGGTGATCAAAAACTACGGAGCTAAAAAATACCGTAAAATGATGGACCATTTGGAAGATACGGATAATATCAAATTGACCCATGATGTGGTGCTACCTACTTTTTTGAAAAATAGCCTGTCAGAGGTTTTTGAAACTATTAAGGTTTAAAAGAAATCCGCAATTTTATGATTCCCGAAATCCGTGCGCGATACAACCGAGAATTTACCCAGGAAAAATACCGGGCCTTCCTGGATGAGATAACCGCAGCCCATAATTATCGCCCGGGTTTCAGAATAGCCGAGACCCCGGTATTTATCCCCAATTATCTGAGGTTGAAAATCAGGGAGGC
>JAPUIM010000384.1 GCA_027297025.1 Bacteroidota bacterium
TTTGGCAATAACCACCGCAAGCGGATGATAATTATGAGCTCCGTAGCTATCCTCTAAATTTATTGCATCCTGACTGGAGGAAATGCTTTGCACCATCTTCATGTTGTTTATTAGTTTGTTAATTAAAATCCATGAGCCTTGTACCGCCTATGCTAGTATAAAAGCAGGGTTGGCAAAGATAAGAAAATTATCGTTTCCATAACTGGATTAAAACACTGCAAAGCATTCATATAGCGGCGATTTTGGCCTAGTTGACTAGGCAAACAATGGCCTTTATAAATGTGCTTTTTAACAATGGATCTCAATTAAGTCTATTTGAAATTAACTTTATTTTTCTCATCTTTGCAGACCATTTTTATACCATGTATAACGGAGATTATGTCTAGAGTGTGTCAGATAACCGGGAAAAGACCAAGATCGGGAAATAAGGTTTCTCACGCCCATAATAAAACCAAGAGGAAGTTTTATCCCAACTTGCAGAAAAAGAGATTTTATATTCCTGAAGAAGATAGATGGGTAACTATAAAGGTGGCTACTTCCACATTGAGGACCATTAACAAAAATGGCATATCTAATGTGTTAAAATCTGCCAGGGCAAAGGGAACATTAACGATTTAATAATTTAGATTAGGATGGCAAAAAAGGGAAATAGAGTTCAAGTGATATTGGAATGCACTGAACACAAAAATTCGGGGATGCCCGGTACTTCCAGGTACATCACCACCAAGAACAGGAAAAATACAACCGAACGGCTGGAATTAAAAAAGTATAATCCCATACTTAAAAAATATACCATTCATAAAGAGATCAAATAATTATGGCTAAGAAAGTAGTAGCTGCACTAAAAAAAGCCCACAGCAAGAATTATACAAAGGTAATTAGAGCGGTTAAATCTCCTAAAACCGGGGCTTATTCTTTTAAGGAGGAGATTGTACCGGCGGACATGGCAAGAGAGGTGTTGTCAAAGCAGTAATCGAGAATTAGTATACCCCCCATTCGTCCCCCCTGCGGGGATTTTTTATTACCACCAAATTTTAAATCATGGCATTATTTGGATTGTTTTCCAAAGAAAAAAAAGCTTCTCTGGACAAAGGATTGGAAAAGACCAAGGAAAATTTCTTTTCCAAAATTAGTAAAGCCGTGGCCGGTAAGTCAAAGGTAGATGAGGCAGTCTTAGATGAATTGGAAGAAGTGCTAATTACCTCTGATGTAGGGGTTGACACTACTATTAAGATAATTGAGCGATTGGAAAAACGGGTAGCCCGAGACAAATATGTGGGCACGGAAGAACTCCATGGCTTATTAAAGGATGAGATTGCGCAGTTATTAGCCGACAATAATACCCCCGATCCGAAGGAATTTACTCCTCCTGCTTCGGGCTTTCCCTATGTTATATTAGTGGTGGGAGTCAATGGAGTGGGTAAGACTACGACCATCGGAAAACTGGCATATCAGTTCAAAAGCGCTGGAAAAAATGTATTATTGGGAGCTGCGGATACCTTCAGGGCAGCGGCAGTAGATCAACTGAAGCTTTGGGCTGAAAGGGTAGAAGTGCCCATTATCTCTCATGGAATGGATGCAGATCCTGCTTCAGTGGCATTTGACTCGGTAAAAAAAGGAGTAGAAGAAAAAGTAGACGTGGTGATCATTGATACTGCCGGAAGGTTGCATACCAAGGTCAATTTAATGAATGAATTGGCTAAGATCAGAAGGGTTATTCAAAAATTCATTCCCGAAGCTCCCCATGAAGTGCTGTTGGTGTTGGATGGCAGTACTGGCCAAAATGCCATCATTCAAGTCCAGGAATTCACTAAGTCAACAGAAGTAACCTCCCTGGCCATCACAAAACTGGATGGGACGGCTAAAGGAGGGGTGGTGATTGGCATCTCAGACCAGTTTAAAATTCCAGTGAAGTATATAGGGGTGGGAGAAAAACCTGGTGACCTGCAACTGTTTGATCGCTTTGAATTTGTAGACTCAATCTTCGGAGAACAAGATACATCTTAATTAAAAATATTTCTTGCGGTCGTAAATCAGTTTTCCATTTTCATTCCATTCTTTTAAAATATAAGGACGGGATTCTTTATCGAATGGATCCTCACGGTATTTCACCTGCCTTTTTCTACGCCTCCTTTTGTTATAAAATTCATTCCAGATCCCCACTTTGGCATCAAACTTATATTCACCCATGGCCGCAATTAGTCCATTTTCATGAAAATAGTAATAATAACCTTCCTTTTCACCGTGTTCTATGGGGATCACTTCTTTTAATTTGGTCCTCTCCCGGTCATGAAAAGCCAGCTTTGATTGCTTGGGCCATCCTTTGTAATACTTTTCTTTATCCACCAAAACATCATTTTTATTGTGTGTGGTCCAGCGGCCATGTTTAGTTCCCACATAAAAAATACCTTCTTCAAGGACTTGCTCACCAAGTAGCTTTTTATAGGGTCCGTGAAGGATGACCCCATTTTTTTGATCGATTTTTCTCGATCTAGTAATAGTTTTCTTTTTGAAATTATACCAGTAGATGTCCCTGACATAGGGATCTGGTGCTTGATAGACTTTTAGGTATGAGAAAAATTCAATGATTACATTATCCCCTTTTACGGTTTTGGTGTATCCTTTTTTTGTTTTCATTCCATAATACACATTCTTTTTTTGCTTCTTTTTTTTAGGGGTCACCTTATTTTCATCTTCTTCTTTTTCCAGATCAATTGTTAAAGGAGAATCATAGTCGCCCTCATAAGCAAACGGGTCTTGTTCTGGTAGTTCTTGACTAAGGGATAAAAAACTACTACAAATCAAGAATACAGCAATAACTATTAGTCTCTTGGTCAAATGCTAGATCTTTTAGGCTTAACGTAAATATGAGCATTTTATTCCTCCTGTCAACCTGCGGCCATATGAAAAAAGGGTGCTGGTTTGATGAATACCCTTTATCTGCAAGATTTACATCTTGTATCAGTTTGTAGCAATATCCACACTCCTTTTGATGAAATTGGTGAGCTCGGTTCCCTCTAACATATTTTGGGACAAAAGGGCCAGGTCATA
>JAPUIM010000385.1 GCA_027297025.1 Bacteroidota bacterium
GCGCGGGCCATCATACCGCAAACGCCGAGGTCACGCTGCGCGGGATTATTTCGCCAATGCAAGCGTGGGATAGATGTTTTGCCTAACACAAAAAGGGGCCAAAAGGCCCCTTTTTGTGTTTCTGTTAGGTGTTTTTCAACCTGTCAATGGGCAGTATTCAGTTTGGTGGTTCCATGTTGATCGGTTACTTCAAACCGGAAGTCTCCCGATTGATAGGTTCCCAAATCGTAGGGCTGCATAAACCCACGGTCGGTTTGGATCCATTCTTTTCTGATCAATCGGCCTTCTTGGTTAAATATTTTAACCTCAATTTGGTCAATACCATCGGTTACAACCAATAACTTATAGACACCTTCTTTATTGCCAGGCAGTAAACGAACCTGGGCCTGAGATTTTTGGGCGGAAGAACTTTCATCTGCTTCTATATCTAATGATGCAGTACTCAGTTCAACCGTGCCATATTGATCAGTAATTTCAAAACGGAAGTCTCCGGACATGAATTTCCCTAAGTTATAAGGTTTCATGAACCCTTTGTTGATCTCCATCTTTTCTTTATGGATCAATCGCCCTTCTTGGTTAAATATTTTAACCTTTACTTTTTCAGGACCATGATTGACATACAATAACTTGTAAACACCTTCCTTATCACAAGGAAGCAAACGAACCAGCCGTTTATCAGTGGCGGTTCCCTCATTGGCATAACTAACAGTCAGGATTAGAAAAGCTAAAACGGCTGTGGTAAGATTTCTAAGAACATTCATTATTTTGAGTTTTTGTGTCCTATTATTCAGGACGGTTACACATAATTTTTTTGACAATCTTAATTGATAGTATCGCAGGAAGTAACCCATCCGGATCTGGTTGCCCAATTTGCGAGTGCTACGGTTTGGATTGATTTTTATCATTGTTTAGGGTGGTTATCGAGGTTATTATTGTCCCTTAAAAAGATAAGCACAAAGAGGGAACTATTGTATTGAGTAATGTATGGGCAGGCAGATCCGAAATAAGGAAGTTATGGAAAGGGAAATTAGTAAATGGGCTGCTGTTTGTCCCGGTATTTCCAGTGATTATTCTGTAAAGAATCCTACCTATAATCTGGCACTGATTTATAATGCTTTTGGTGATGGTTCCAATCGGATAATAAAAAGGGATCATTAGCACTATGGAAATCGATAAATTAAATCCATTGTTCTTGAGTGCTTCTTCATCCTTTTCCTGGACCTTTCTTGTCAGGGTTTTCAAATGGGACATAAATTCCCTTTATTAGATTTTTTCCTTACAAGGGAATCATCATATCTATTGATTTGAAAGCAATCATCATACTAATCAAGCAGTACCAGCAACAGTATTTCGACTGGAAGCTGTACCTCTCCATTTTGGTATTTTTAATGATCACCACCACTATTAATTTTTACCTGGATTTTGAAGATAATTACATAGACCCCTATGATGGCACCTGGTGGAAAGGATTATGGATGTTTTTGTTCCATGCTTTCCCCTTTTTAACTATTTGTGGATTGTTGTATATCACCGGTAAAAACCGGCAGTGGCTCCACTCCAGGGAATTTTGGCTCAAAGTACTGGTTGCTTTTGGTGTGCTGGGGCTGTTCCGTTCTTTTCAGGGTTATGGGTTTTTACTAGAAGGCATGGACGGAGTGGATGTCAATTTTTTGACCCGCCCTCTTCACCGAATAAGCGGATTGTTAACCGTGGTGTTTCCAATTACCCTGTTTTACCTCTATTGGGAAAAAGATAAAAGCATTCGTTATTATGGATTAACCTTATCTCAATTTGATCCCAAACCCTATCTTACATTATTGGCAATTGTAGCAGTTTTTATTTCCATCGGGTCTTTTGAAGCCGGACTGCAACGTTTTTATCCCTTCTATAAAGGGTCCGGAGGTGATGCTTTTGCCCAGCATCATCAGGTATCAGAACTAGTCTCGGTGTTTATTTATGAGCTGGGATATGGCATCAATTTCATCTATGTGGAGTATATTTTCAGGGGATTTTTGGTATTGGCCTTTGCCCGGATATTAGGTGGATATGCGGTATTGGCCATGGTGGGTGCTTATATGTTTTTGCATTATGGAAAACCTTTGGCTGAAGCCATTAGTTCGGTATTTGGGGCCTACATCCTGGGTATCATCTCTCTGCACACCCGAAAGATCTGGGGCGGAGTGATTATTCATGTGGGAGTAGCCTGGTTGATGGAATTATTGGGATATCTACAGGCAAGACTCTAATCTAGACCTGCGCTCTTTTTAATTCAATAGTAGTGATTTCTGGCCATATCCCCACTCGCCCGGGAAAACCGATGAATCCGAACCCCCGGTTCACATAAAGGTATTGCCCTTTATCTTCGTATAGTCCAGCCCAACGGGGGTACTTGTATTTTACCGGGCTCCATTTAATCCCTGGGATTTCTATCCCCATTTGCATGCCATGGGTATGTCCACTCAGGGTGAGGTGTACATGTTTTTTAAAATCCAACACTTGCTCGTCCCAATGGCTGGGATCATGGGACATTAGAATGGTGAATTCATCATCCTGACTATCCCGATAAGCTTGTTCCAGGTCTCCAGTTTGTCGAAAAGGCCTGATGCCCCAGTTTTCCACACCGGCCAGCAGTATGGAATCCTGACCCTTTTCTACCCGAACGCTGGTATTATTCAATAGTTTATACCCCATGATTTGATGATATTCCTTCAACTTATCCAAATTGATCTTTTTGGCTTCCTGGGAAGGCCATGACATATAATCTCCATAATCGTGATTGCCCAAAACCGAATATTTACCAAACCTGGCGGAAAGTGACCCGAATAAGTCCATGTAGGGTTCAATTTCCATGGCCATATTGTTCACCAGATCGCCGGTAAATAGGATAAGGTCGGGGTTTTGCTGCCGGACCATTTCCACTCCCTTTTTCACCGATGAAAAACTATCAAAGCTCCCCGAATGTATATCCGAGATCTGGACTATTTTGAAACCATCAAACGCAGGGGGTAGATCGGGAAAGGAAAGGGTAATGTTTTTCACCCGGAAATCGTATTTCCCTTTAACCACACCATAAAGAAAGGAGGAAAAGGGTAGGGCCGCCACCACCAGACCCAACTGGCTGATAAATTT
>JAPUIM010000386.1 GCA_027297025.1 Bacteroidota bacterium
CGTCTATATTGGTGGTGGTGCCATTGGTGGTTCCCTGGATATACAAGGTAGCAAAGGGAAGTCCCTTCCCCTGTTCATCGATCACTTTGCCATAAACCTCTTGGGACTGGGCATGAATGGGTATTAGAAAAATAAAAAATAGGCTGAATAGCTTTATAAATGTAATGCTCAACTGACGGATCATCCAGGGTAAAGTTCTATATAACCAACAAAGTATACAGCAATTCTTGTTCGAAGGTTGGTTCTTTATGTGTACGACTTTTTGGCTAAATATTTTTGAGCCCCTGTTCCAGGTCTTTGATCAGTGTTTCGGGTTCATCCAATCCTACATAACAACGGACCATATTGATTGGCAATTGGCTGTTACCATAGTTTTGAGAGTTTTCAAGAGTAATAGCGGGAAAAATCAACGACTCAAAACTACCCCAGGAACAAGCCAATCGAAAGGCTTTCAGACTATTGCAGAAAGCTTCCACATGGGTCCGCTGATCGGTTTTCAGAGTAAGGGTAAATTGGCCGGAGCCGTATTTCATTTGTTTTTTAGCCAGCTGATGTTGGGGATGGGAAGGTGAAAAAGGATAATAGACCCGGTCAATTTTGGGATGTTGTTCCAGGTATTCTACCACTTTCATTGTTGTGTTGGATGACCTTTCCAGACGCAAAGGCAAGGTCCTTAATCCCCTCAGAAGCAACCAGGCATTGAAAGGGGAGATCACACCACCCAGGGTCATAAACTCGGACTTAAATATTTTTCGGATGGTTTTCCGGTCGGAACATAATATACCGGCTACCGCATCTCCATGACCTCCGATATACTTGGTGGCTGAGTGTACCATGGTACCAATGCCCAGGTTAGCAGGCTGGGTACCAAGAGGAGTGGCATAACTGTTATCAATGATGGAAATTAGGCCATGCTTGTGGGCTATTTGAGCTACTCTTTTTATATCCTGTAATTCGAAAGTCCATGAATTGGGGCTTTCCAAAAAAATAATCTTCGTATTCTCCCGGAGGGCCTGTTCAAAGTTTTGTGGATCACGACCGTCCACCATGGTGACGGTTACCCCGAATCTGTTCAGGAAATTATTAAACAGCTTACCACTCCAGCTATAAGGATTTTCTACCGAAACTATATGATCACCCTGCTTTAAGTGTACCAATACAGCTGCTGCCACCGCCGCACTACCGCTGGCAAAAGCCAGGCAGTCTTCGGTTCTTTCCAGGGCAGCCAGTTTTTTTTGCAGGATTTCGGTAGTGGGATTGAGACCTCTGGTGTAAAAAGGGATCTCATCCTCGTTGGCCAGGGCCTCGGACATATCTTCTACTGAATCATAATAGAAATTAGTGGATTGTATTAGTGGAGGAATGCCCGGTTGGTATTGGGGAAGTTCCTGTTCTCCCAGACGGAAAAGTATATGAGTAAGATCGTCCATTTGTAGTTAGACAACATTATGAAAATCATGGCAAAAAAGATACCTTCACAAGCAGATATTTTTGCCATGAACTCTTAGAAAGAGGGATTCAGTCATAGAATAATGATATAAGATGCAAGATAAAGTAGTCATCATCACCGGCGGTTCTTCGGGGATTGGTCAAGCATGCGCCGAGGTGTTTGGACAGGCAGGCGCTAAAATCGTGATCACCGGTAGGAAAAAAGAAAATCTGGAAGAAACTTCCCGGGAATTGAAAGCTGCAGGCATCGACAACCTGGCACTGGTGGCTGATTCCAGCATTGAAGCTGACAATAAAATGATGGTGGAACGGACCCTGGAAAAATATGATAAAATCGATGTACTGATTGCCAATGCGGGCATTTCCATGCGGGCCCTATTTGAAGAGTTGGACCTGGAGGTTTTCAAAAAGATCATGGATATTAATCTTTATGGTACTCTTTATGCCACCAAATACTGTTTGCCTCACATTTTCAAAACCAAGGGTTCCATTATCGGCATTTCTTCCATTACCGGGCATCTAGGCATTCCTTCACGTACCGCCTATTCAGCTTCCAAGCACGCCATGAACGGCTTATTGGAGGCATTACGGACCGAAGTAATGACCCGGGGAGTGCATGTTTTGGTGGTGGCTCCTGGATTTACCCAATCCAACATTCGCAAAGTTTCCCTTAACGCTGATGGCCAGGTCCATGGAGAGTCACCTATGGATGAGAATAAAATGATGACTTCGGAAGCGGTGGCCAAAGCTATCTTAAAAGCCACTACAGGCAGGAAAAGGGATCTGGTATTGACCGTTGAAGGCAAATTAGCGGTTTTCCTCAATAAATGGATACCGGGATTCGTAGATAAAATGGTTTATAAAAAGTTTGCCAAAGAGAAGGGTTCGGTATTGAAATAGTTTATAGTTTAACGTGATAAACTCGAGACCTTAAACCTTAAATTTAATTCTCCACAATATATTTAATTTTATTTTCTTTCAAATAGGCCACCCGGTCATCCCAGCGGATCTTCACCCACACATCTTCCTTGCCCAGGATATCCACTTTATGCCCTTTTGTGACTACTTCAATAACATCGGAACCGGCGGATGGCCCCGACATCAGATAGGAGTTGGATTCCAGGATGATGCCTTTATTGTATTGACCACCATAGTTGATGAGAAAAAAGAACAATCCCAGAGTGATCACATAAGATATGCCAGCTAAAGTAGGCCGGTTACCGGTTCTTTTCTTTTTGTAATAAATGACAATAAACAGGAATAAT
>JAPUIM010000387.1 GCA_027297025.1 Bacteroidota bacterium
AACTTACGCAGATATCAGCCCGATCAGGCTCAATTCCAACGGTGTGACTGCTTTTATCTCAATAATGCGTGGTTGCGACAATATGTGCTCCTTTTGTGTGGTTCCATTTACTCGAGGTAGGGAAAGAAGTCGTGACCCCTACTCTATCGTAAAAGAAGCCCAGGATCTTTTTTACCAAGGATATAGAGAAGTAACCCTTTTGGGTCAAAATGTAGATTCTTACAAGTGGTCACCCAATAAAGATCTCAAAGGCAAAGCCCAAATTGAAAAGTCTGGCGAGCAGAATGTGATCAATTTTGCCGGTCTATTGGAAATGGTAGCTGGGGTTAATCCTCTAATGAGAGTCCGGTTTTCCACTTCCCACCCCAAGGACATTACCGATGAAGTTCTATATACCATTAAAAATTATAAAAATATTTGTGATCACATACACCTGCCTGTGCAGAGTGGCAGCAACCGGATTTTGGAAATAATGAACCGAACCTACACCCGAGAATGGTACCTGGACAGAATTAAAGCTATCAGGGAGATCATAGGCCCTGGTTGTGGCATTTCTTCCGACATGATTGCAGGTTTTTGTTCAGAAACAGAGTTAGAACATCAGGATACATTATCCTTAATGGACCAGGTCGTGTACGATTTTTCCTATATGTTTTTTTACAGTGAACGTCCGGGAACCTTGGCGGAAAAAAAATTAGAGGATGATATTCCCCAGGAGACCAAAAAAAGAAGGTTGAATGAGATTATCCAAAAACAGCAAAAGCATTCTTTGCAACGCAATCAAATGGATCTGGGACAGGTGAAGAAAGTTTTAATAGAAGGTTATTCAAAAAGATCCAATGATCAACTGATGGGAAGGACCGATGCCAATAAAGTAGTGATATTCCCCAAACAGAATTATGAGAGGGGTCAATATGTTAATCTGCTGATCAAAGATTGTACAGCAGCAACGTTGTTTGGGGAAGTAATAGATAACTGAAGAAAATAATGATCGATACAGAAGTATCAAGCATAAAACAGCGTTTCGGGATAATTGGCAACTCACCTTCACTAAACCATGCCATTGAAGTGGCTGTCCAGGTGGCCCCCACTGATATGACTGTCTTGATCACTGGAGAAAGTGGAGTGGGAAAAGAATCTTTTTCCAAAATTATCCACCAATTGAGCCATCACAAGCATGGACAGTTTATAGCCATCAACTGCGGAGCCATCCCCGAAGGCACCATTGATTCGGAGCTTTTCGGTCATGAGAAAGGCTCTTTCACCGGTGCGCATGAAGCTCGAAAGGGATATTTTGAAGTTACCAATAGGGGGACTATCTTTTTAGATGAAATTGGAGAGATGCCTTTAGGTACTCAGGCCCGATTGTTGAGGGTGTTGGAATACGGAGAGTTTATCCGGGTTGGGTCTTCGAAAATCATGAAAACTGATGTTCGAGTGGTTACTGCTTCTAATGTGGATCTTTTGGAAGCGGTATATAGAGGTAAATTCAGGGAAGATCTTTATTATAGGTTGAGCACGGTACCCATACAAGTGCCTCCATTAAGGGAAAGGGGAGCTGACATAGAATTGTTATTTAGAAAATTTGCAGGTGACTTTGCTGAAAAATACAGGGTTAAGCCCATTCAACTTTCACCGGAGGCCAAGAAGATCATATTAAATTACCGTTTTCCCGGAAACATCAGACAGTTGAAAAATTTGATTGAGCAGATATCAGTGCTTGAAATCGATCGGGAGGTAAATGCGGAAACCATTTTAAAATACTTACCTCATCCAACTAGCAATATTCCCGCCCTTTATAAACGACCTGGGGAAAAGGAAGACTCATTATCAGAAAGGGATTTGTTGTATAAGGTTCTATTTGATATGAAAAAGGACATGACTGACTTGAAGAAACTGGTATTTCGTATGTTAAAGGGTGATAATCAGCGAAGCGGAATCATTGAGAAACATCAGGACCTATTCCAAAGTTTAAGTGAAGAAAAAGACCAAACGGAAATTTCACAGAAATCACTGATCCTTGACCCGCAGGAGGAATTAAGTCATTTAAAACTGGCTCCTATTACCGAAACCAACAAACATCCCGTGCAGGATATTGCTCATGTTACTGAGGAAGAAGAATCCTTATCCCTGGAAAAGAAAGAAATGGAACTTATTATCAAGGCCCTACGAAAAAACAATAACAAAAGAAAATATGCGGCCAAGGAGCTAGGCATTTCAGAGAGGACACTTTACCGAAAGATCAAACAATATGAAATTCAGGATCTATAAATATTTATTATTTGTATTACCCTTAATTATTGTCGGTTGCGGGGTTTATTCCTTTCAAGGAGCTACTATAGATTACTCAACTACAAAAACCATATCTATTGATTATTTTTATAACGATACGCCACTGGGCCCTGCTAATTTAGGACAATTGTTTACAGAAAAATTGCGGGATTATTACCAACAAAATACCAACCTGGCTTTGGTAACGGAAGAGGGAGATTTAATACTTGAAGGGCGCATCAGCAGATATGTTACCCATCCCGTTTCTCCCCAAGCCTCACAAGATCCTGATGGGGTGGACTTTTCCAGTTTAACACGTCTTACCATTACAGTCCAAGCAGCTTATACCAATACTCAAGATGGGACTTTTGATTTCGAGCGATCATTTTCATTTTTCAGCGATTTCGATAACTCAGAGAATTCGTTCAATGATATCGAGGAACAATTGATCGATGAAATATCGCAACAAATCGCAATTGATATATTCAATGCGTCTGTGGCGAATTGGTAAATTTTATTATATATTTAATATTCGTCCCTAAACACCACCTCCAGTGAATAAACAGAAGCTCCTGGAAATTATTGGTAATTATCATAATATCAGTTCCAAAGATTTGGAAGCTTTAGAGGAGTTGGTAAAAAATTACCCCTATTTTCAAGGAGCCAGGTCTCTTATAGCTAAAGGGAGCCATCTAAACAATACCCCATCCAAGGATATAAAAATTAGATTGGCTGCTTTGTATGCCACAGATCGCTCAGTATTTAAGCGATTAATGGAAGGCAAAATAAGTATTCCTCCTTTGCCGGGTTCATCTCCTGCTCCAACAGAAAAAACCTCTCCAATCGAGACAGCTTCTAAGCAACCTACATCATCAAGTAAGACACCCTTAACAACTAAGGAAACCCCTATCTCACCTGCAGATTCTCAAAAACCAGAGGTGAAGGATCAAATACCTAAAAAAGCGGAGGAAGTAGTTAAAGACCTGCCCCAGGCATCCAGCAAACCGGAACAACCAGCAGCGGAAATACCAGCAGAAGAAGAAAAACCGGCAACTTCAACTGCTCCATCCACTGTCAAGGAAGATCAAGTAGTTCCAAGTAGTGCTCCAACCATTGATCTGGACCAGCTTTATCAAGAGATTGAGCTAAACCTAAAGGAACTTCAAATCTATAAAAAGAAATTTTTCCAGGGAGAAGGAATGGCGACTGATGAAAAAGAGCCTGTCGATGAAAAGGAGCCCGTCGATGAAAAGGAGCCTGTCGGTGA
>JAPUIM010000388.1 GCA_027297025.1 Bacteroidota bacterium
CTAATGCCGGCATCTCTAAAATGCACCGGCAAGGGAGGATTGGCAGTTACAGCTACATCTGTTCAATTAAAGGAACAATTAAAAAATTAATACATTATTGTACAGAGTCAAAAACCCTTAGACATAAAACTATAATCAATCCTCGCCGATAGTACCAATATTGACATTAATTGGCTGGGATTAGTTAAATTAATATATTCAATTTTATGATAGCCGGAACATGTGATTTTTATACAGGAGATGAAGTGAATGACGTTATATAGGTTGGCACTTATTGCACTGATGGTGGGAGTATTTGGCACAGCGGCGGAAGCTCAGGATAATCAAGATGTTCTTACTCTGGAGAGGATTTTCAAAGATAACGAATTTGAGCTAAATGAATTTGGACCAGCAAGATGGCTTGAAGATGGTTCCGGTTACACAACTCTTGAGGCCTCGGGTGAATTTCCTATGGCAAAGGATATAATTAAATATAATCCCAAATCCGGAAAGCGGTCTATACTTGTCAATGCAAGTCAGTTAATTCCCAAAAATGCAAAAAATCCTCTGTTGATCTCAGACTATCACTGGTCGGCGGACGGGAAAAAACTATTAGTATTTACAAATACTAAACGCGTATGGAGATATGAAACCAGAGGTGATTATTGGGTATTGAACATAGCTTCGGGTGAACTGTCTCAACTTGGGAAATTTGCTAAACCTTCAACTATGATGTTTGCAAAGTTTTCGCCTAAGGGAAAGAAAGTCGGCTATGTTGTTAAAAATAATATTTTTGTTGAAGACCTGAAAAGTTCTAAGTTGATACAACTTACTCATGATGGTTCCTCTAAAATCATCAATGGAACATTTGACTGGGTGTATGAAGAAGAACTCGATTCACGTGACGGATTCAGATGGAGTCCTGATGGCAAGAGAATCGCCTATTGGCAATCAGATACGGAAGGAACCGGAGTGTTTTATTTGATCAATAATATCGACTCGCTCTATTCCGTACCAATTCCATATCCATATCCAAAAGCAGGTACAACAAACTCTGCTGTTAAAGTGGGCGTTGTGTCTGCTACCGGCGGTAAAACAAAATGGTTTGATATTCCGGGCGATCCCAGAAATAATTACATTGCACGAATGGATTTTATTCCCAAATCAAATGAGGTGATGATTCAACAGTTAAACAGGCTTCAGAATAGAAATTCAGTTTGGATCGGTAATGTCAAATCTATGAAGGTTAAAGAAATTTTAACCGAAAAGGATGATGCTTTCCTTGACATTCACGATAATATTAAATGGCTAGACAAAGAAAAATATTTTACCTGGACCAGCGAGAGGGATGGCTGGCGACATCTATATAAAGTTTCCAGAAATGGGAAAGAGATTAAACCAATCACCCGAGGCGAATTTGATGTGGTAGAGATAGATGCTATCGATGACAAGGGGGGCTATGTTTATTACATCGCATCCCCAAAAAATTTTACGCAACGCTATCTTTATCGCAGCCGTATCGATGGGAAAGGCGCAGCTGAGCGTATCAGTCCAAAAACTATTGAAGGACAGTTTTCATATCAGATGTCCCCAGACGCAAAATGGGCTATTACAACGTTCCAGAACGTTGTGACACCTAACAGGATCTCTGTTGTTAGTATTCCCGGGCATAAGGAAATGACAGTACTTGAGGACAATTCTAATATTAAGACAAAATTTGATGCCCTTGCTATAAATCCCAAAGAGTTTTTTAAAATTGATATCGGAGATATAGTGTTTGATGGGTGGATGATCAAACCGAACGGATTTAATCCCTCCAAAAAATATCCATTAATATTCTTTATTTATGGTGAGCCCTGGAACTCAACAGTTCAGGATAACTGGGCTCGGCGAGGAATATGGCACCAATATCTGGCCCAACAGGGATACATTGTGATCAGTGTCGATAACCGTGGAACAAATGTTCCAAGAGGACGCGACTGGCGTAAATCCATCTATCGGCAGGTGGGTATATTAGCTGCTCATGATCAGGCTAAAGCGGCCAGGGAGATCCTAAAACGCTTTCCTTTTATTGATGCCGAAAGAGTAGGTATGTGGGGGTGGAGCGGTGGCGGTCAGATGACCATGAATTGCATGTTCCGTTATCCGGAGATCTACAAAACCGGAATCGCTGTTTCATTTGTCTCCGACCAACGACTGTATGATACCATATATCAGGAGCGCTATATGGGACTTCCTGACGATAATAAAGAAGGATACTACGATGGCTCGCCAATTAACCACGCGTCAAAATTAGAAGGCAATCTAATGATAATTCATGGAACTGGCGATGATAATGTCCATTATCAGAGTTTTGAAATGTTGGTTAATGAACTGATAGAACATAACAAGCTCTTTAGCATGATGTCCTATCCTATGCGTACCCATAGTTTAAGCGAAGGAGAAAATACTTTGCTTCATCTGCATAGGGTTATGGATGAGTTCTGGAAAAATAATTTACTACCCGGTGGTAAATGACTAAGATTATAGCACAAAAGTTGACGACTATTAAAAAGTAGGTAATATTCAGGAAGATGAAAATTGATAGAATAGAGCTGATCCCATATGGAATTCCAATAAGAAAATTTGCTGATGCTTATGCAGGATTTACAGTATCAAATGCAGTTTTAGTTAAAATTTACACAAATGACGGTCATGTTGGATATGGAGAGGCTTGTGCCTGGGAACCTGAATTTTACGGTGAAACATTGGAATCAGTCAGCACAACTATCGAAAAATATATTGCTCCAAAAATTATTGGCGAAGACCCAAGAAATATCAATAAGATATTATCGATCATTGACGCCAACTTAGCAAGAATAACATGTGCTAAAGAAGGAGTTGACCTGGCACTTCATGATCTGCTTGGAAAGATCCTGAACGTTCCGGTTTACACGCTATTGGGCGGTAAATTTCGA
>JAPUIM010000389.1 GCA_027297025.1 Bacteroidota bacterium
GACAAATTTGGACATGATAATCTCTCTCAAGTTGTTGATAATAAGAAGATAATTTACAATTTAATCTCATTAAACGAAAGTAAGATTTTGACACCGGTTAAGTAAACCCCTCCTTATTATAATAGACAAGTGAAATATCTACTTGTCTTTCACAGCCTTAATTAATACAATTGCTATAAATAAGGCTAATTCCAGGGAAGTTCACTGCGAATTTTCCAGTATTGTTGAGATTCTTCTCTCATAAAGCCAAGTTCGGATTCCATCTGTTCGGTCCAGGTTACGGTGATAGCTTTTATGTTGGATTTGAGCTGGTCCAAGGTGGTTGCACCGCTCAAAACCACATCCACCCAGGGTTGATTAAGAACTGCTGCCAGAGCTAAGGCGTCAGTAGTGATATCAAGTTGCTTTTCTTGGAATTCAAGCAAAGAAATTTTGTCTTTGAAATCCGGGTCCTCATTCTTGTCAGTAAGTCTGCCATTGGCCAGGGCCTCTTTAATTATGACGCCAATTCCTTCTTGTTGTGCAGCCTGTAACGCAGGGGTGGCAGATTGTTCCAATAAGTTCCAAGTTGCCTGAACGGCATCAAAAAGGCCAATTCCATCAAACTTAACTTCTAAGGCCTCAAGAATAGTCTCATTTTGATTTGGTCCACTGACTGACAGCCCAATTGAGGTTCCGGATTGTTTGATCAAATGCAGTTCCTGCAAGACCTTCTGATCTCTCAACACCTTGCTTTCCTGAGTAGCTGAATGGATTTGATATAGTTTCAAAAACGACCCTAGCTTGGTTCGGCTGTCCTCCCATTGATTTATTAAAACCGAATGAGAATGATCCTTAACCTCATGAGTTTGGGCTTCTACCTTCCAATTACCGGTATAGGTATAACCCCATTTGGACCCCACCGCAACTATATCCGATTCAAACTTCCGCTTTTGTAACCAGTTGGATAAAAACTCTTCGGCTTTGCCATAGGATTGAGCCACATCAAAATAACGAATGCCTAATTCCCAGGCCAGGTCCAACACCTTGTGGGTATTCTTTTCCATCCTCTTCACCTTATACTTCTTTTTTAGATCACTGGCATGTCCCAAGTTTATATAACCAGGTCGTCCTAAAGCCGCCAGGCCCAGTCCTATAGGGGAAACCTTTAATCCTGTTTTGCCAAGTTCTCTAAAGCGCATGATTTTTTTTCGATGGTTTGAATATTTAGTTAATTGCTTCCTATGGGATAGGATAATGGAATTATACAGACTTAATTTTTTGCATATACAACTTAAGATAACATAATTATGAATACTAACTTTAAAACAAAGTATGAACCCTGCTCGATTATGAAATCTAGGGTTGTTACGGGTTTTACCATTATGATTATGAAACTTTCACCTACACTTCCATTGTTATTTGCCCTTTATCTGGCAGCGTGTACGACGGCAGATAAATCCATAAAATTCAAACCTTCGGTGACGATTAATAGGACCGGACACCGTGTGGTCACTGCCGGACTATCAGAATCATTGGCCCCGTCACCTGAATTTGAAACATTTCTTGTTTCAAACGGAGACCGAAGTTTTCACAGCAGCCTGGCCTTTTATGAGACAGTGCTTTCCTATGGCCCCCTGGCTGACCCAAGGCCCATTTTTCTGCTGACTAATTCCTATATCGTCAATCGTCAACAGGCCCAGGGCATCGATTTCATGGAGAAGATATTCGGCCAATACGGAGAAACCATGAAACCCGAAGTTAAGTCCACTTATCTTGCAGCCTATGCGCTCCTCAGGGCTACCAATGCAGATGAAGTCCCTTTATTTAAAAGAATAGGTTGGGTGAACAAGACATTTGAGATATTGGAAGAAGCCAACCAACTGTTTGAAAATAATCCACTGGTGCATTGGTCGGCGGGGATAATATATGCCCAGGTACCCTGGTTTTTTGATAAGAAGGCTAAGGCCATAAAAGAGCTGGAATGGTTGGTAGAAAGACCGGAATTGGAACCCACACCAGGATTCTACCGGGAAGCATATCATTACCTGGCAAAACTTTATAGCGATGAGGGAAATGAGTCGTTGACCAATCAGTATCTTCAAAAAAGCGGCTATACCGATTATGAACCGAAATCCCTATTCATGGGATGGTTTTCTACTACCAGGGAAAAAGGTCTTCTATTTTCGCCAACCCCACAAATCGAAGAAATAGTGGCCGATCGTGTTTTTGCATTACGAGGATTCGGCTTCTCAGATCTACATTTCGTCATTTCCGCCAATGGCCAGGAACTCATTTCGATTGATGCCGGTACCCAACCCTACAGTTTCCAGGCAGGTTACGAATACTTTAAAGCATATCGTCCCGATGCCCCTGAACTCACTACAGTATTGATCACTCATAGCCATTGGGATCATATTGGTGGACATACCTACCTAAAAGAGCTCAATCCGGATATCAAATTCTATGGGCGTGATAATTACAGAGGTACCTTAGAACGGGCACAACGCAATCATGTTTACCATCAAATCAGGGGAGAAAACTTCAACAATGAATGGTTTGCACAGTATAAACCGGATCACCCTGTATCGGCCAGGCAAGAAATTGTCATAGGCAATTCATCGATTGAATTGATACCGGTAACCGGAGGAGAAACCGAAGATGCCTTGCTTATCGACTTTCATGATTTAGGTGTGCTATTTATGGGGGATGCGCTAATGCCATTTTATGGAGAACCCTGGGTAGAGGAAGGCTTCATTGAAGAGGCGATGGCAACTATGGACACAGCGCT
Organism: Bacteroidota bacterium; assembly: GCA_027297025.1. Classification (GTDB taxonomy): domain Bacteria; phylum Bacteroidota; class Bacteroidia; order Cytophagales; family Cyclobacteriaceae; genus JAPUIM01. The sequence goes on from JAPUIM010000389.1 coordinate 2,771, forward strand.
TGCCCTAAACCCTAAGCAAATATTGCATGGACATGTGGGTATTAATATACTCTATGGTCAGCCACAACAACTGAAAGTGTATCGGGGAGCTTTCGAGTGGTTAGTAAAGGAAACCAATAAACATGTGGTCAATGGTTATTCTGTAAAGGAGATCATCAGATTGAATTTAATCCCTCCTGGATTACAGAATAACCCCGAAGCATTTTTCGGCTATGTAGCTGCTCGAGATCAGGTTATTTCCCGGGTAGTTGATAAAATGGTGGGTATATGGGGTGAAAACAGTTCGGGGCAGGAACCTGCTGGTCTTGATGTGATTACGGCGGTTGAATATGGCAGAATGCTGGACCTTTATCTGGGTTTGTCGGTGGGAGAGGTGGAAAAGATGCTACGAAAAACATTGGATAACGGAGATAATGAATTGGCATTGCAAATGGCGGTTGCTGCTGAAATAAGGTATACAAAAAACCAAAAAATCAAATTATTGAAAGAGGAAGCTGCCGACAGGTTGAGAAGTGATGTACAGTTTTTCGATCCTTTCAAATTTGCCACTTATACCGAGATAATTCATCAGGAGCATAAGGAAATACTTATTGATTAAGCCAATGATTTTATAACTGCTAAATCTTAATTGCAGCTCTCAAGCATAAGCA
>JAPUIM010000039.1 GCA_027297025.1 Bacteroidota bacterium
ATTCTTGGGCTGCTGTAGCATCAAAAGCTTGCGCCTGGGCGGCTGCATCGTTGGATGAACCACCGAAATTGGGATTAAATATACCTGGAGCCATATTCACTCCGGCCCAAAAGACCGGTTCAAAAGAATCCTTTTGTTTAGCATAATAATCCGGATCCATGGGTTTATGGTAAATTTGATAATCATCCTTTAATTTCATGTCAGAGTGGTACTGGGGAGATCTTTTATCCAAAACACTTATGGTTACATAAGCCAAATGATCTTCAGTTTCCAAAGCAATCCCGTAACCGGCATCCAATAACAACTCTTCTGTTTTAGATGCATCGGATTTCTGGTCTTTGGTATCCTCCGAAATGGCCAGAAGACCGGGGGTGCCACCAATCTCTGATACAGCAGGTGGTTCAGAGCCAGAAACATCAGGGCCATCGGTAATATTACCAATGGTTTGACTGCTAGGGGTTTCCTCCGGTTGAAGTGGTAAAACCTGGTCCTCAGTTCCTGATCGAGGGGCTGTGGTTTGCGGAGCACTCTCAGCGATCGACTCATGGTAATCAGAAGAACCAGTACCAAGATAAGCCACTAAACCTACAGTCATTGCAAATACCACCGAAGCGGCAGCCAATAGCTTATAATAGAGTATTTTCCTCTGGGCCTTTTGATTGGCGGTATTAGCCAAATGGGCATCTAATTTGTCCCATACCTGGGGAGAGGGAGTCAGTTCAGCATTCTCAAAAGCGCTTTCCCACTCCTGCCCAAACTGGTCTCTATGTTTATTTAAACTTTCCATAAGTTAGTCTTTCAGCTTTTAATAGCTTCTCCTTAAGCAGGGCTTTGGCTCTGGCATACTGAGATTTTGAGGTACCTTCACTAATATTCAATAGTTCAGCAATCTCATGGTGTTTATATCCTTCGATGGCATACAGGTTAAAAACCACTTGGCATCCGCTGGGCAGCTCCTGTATCATTTTTAATAAATCCTGCAAATGAAATTGGGACAAAGAAATCTCCGGGGATTCATGAAGTGGAATATCCTGAACGTCAACCATCGGATATAAATACATTTTCTTCCTTTGGTGGTTCAACGCGGTATTGATGACGATCTTCTTGATCCAATAACCCAAAGTTGAATCCTTGCGAAACTTTTTGATGTTGTCAAACACCTTTACAAAAGCTTCCTGAAGTATATCCTCGGCTTCTTGCTGCATTTTTGAATAGCGCATACAAACTACCAGCATTTGTTTGGAATAGCGTTCATACAGCAATCGCTGCATGTGCCCATCACCTTTGCAACAACCGGTAATTAATTCTTCCTGGTCATGCATAACTCCATTTTACCGGAACATAGAAAGACTTTTTAAAAAAAGACACCATGAATTTGGTATTGGTTGGAAACCGGAACAATATTTTTTATAAATTTCGCTATTTCATTTTAATTAAAGAGCAAAAATGATGCTGCTTCAGTTGTATCTGCTAAAGCGTATAGGGATTGCCCTATTGATTATCGGTTTTTCGCTTCAGACTTGTGTACCCATCAATCAAAGTTCAAGCGCCCCACGTATTCAGAAAAAACTGGTGAATGATGATGAAATTTATGAACCAAATATCCGAACGGTACAACTTTACAAAAGTGTAAGAAGACTGGAAGATGAAGTACAAGCGGCTGTGGTTTCTATCAACGATGAATCTCCCTTGATTTTGGAATTTGATGAACTTTATGCCGAAATAAAGGATTACCGGGCTTATATCATTCACTGCAATGCCGATTGGACCAAATCCGATTATATCCACCTGGATTTTTTGAATGGATTTAATGAATTCCCTATTCGGGAATATGAGTTTTCTATTAATACCCGTACCGAGTATGTTCACTATTTGATGACTTTACCCAGGGTCAAATTATCGGGAAATTATCTGTTGGTGGTTTATCGGGGCACCAATACCGATGATATCATATTGAGCCGGCGATTTATGGTTTACCGTGGTTTGATAGATATCAATGCTGAAATAAAGTTATCTAGTGGAGTGCTGGAAAGACGTCAAAACCACCAATTGGATTTTAGCATCGATTATTCGGGGGTCAAGATTGATAATCCATTGGAAGAAATAAAGGTGATATTGAAGCAAAATCAACGCTGGGACAATGCCATTACAAAACTCAAACCCACAATGCTGAAAGAAAGTCGAAATATTATAGAATATTTTCATTGGAACCTGGAAAATAATTTCAAGGCCGGTAATGAGTTTAGGTTTTTTGACCTGAGAATTGTAAATGCTACCGGCCAAAATGTAGCCAGGATAGATAAAACGCCGGAAGACCTTGAGGCTTTTTTAGTTGAAGAAAAATTTAGAAACCATGAAGCCTATGGACAATACCTTGACATCAATGGTAAATATGTGATCAACAATCTGGAAACCGGACAAACCAACGGGGACTTTGATGCTGATTATGTAACGGTGAATTTTTTTCTAAGGCCCATTGAGGGGTTCAATGAAGATATTTATGTTTTTGGGGCTTTAACCGATTGGAAGACGGGTGAGAAAAACAAAATGAAGTTTGACACTACCAGGAAGTTGTATACTACCCAACTATTTTTAAAACAGGGGTGGTACAATTACATATTCTTGATAAAAAACAGCAGCTATGATTCCCATTACATTGAAGGTCTTCACTTCGAAACTGAAAACCAATATGAGATATTGGTCTATTACCGACCGCTCATATCCAAAGGTGACCAACTCATTGGTTACTCCAGTATAATTCACAATAAAAGAAACCGTTAATTAGGGATATTTACGATTTCGTAGGGATGGGTCCGTTTCTCCTGGTTTTCCATAACCGTATCTAACATACCAAAACCTTTTTCGGTATAGAATCCAAAGCCACAAGTATAGATAAATTCCAGTACTTCAGCAGCGGCAAATAAGGTAAAGGGGAAAGTATAACCTCTGATTTCGTATTTAACATCCTGATCGTAAACTGGATAAATTCGTGCGAATTTTTTCTTTCCTTGCTTTATTTTTAAAAGATAATCTTTATCGGGAACCAGCTGAAACTTGAAAAATGAAGCAATTTGATCAGGGGAACAACCACTTTTTTCCATCCTGGACATAGTTAAATCATACAATTTATCCGAGAAGAAATCGGTTTCGGGGGAAATATATTGTTTGCTTTCTTCCTCATCAAAAGATGCCTCCACCAATACCAAAGGTGAAATACAGACGAACTTCATAAAATCTTCGAAAATGGGTTCTTCTTCTTCCTCTACTTCTTGCGGGATTAAGATCAGGTTGCCAACCTCAATCTGTGGCATTTCAAACAGGTATTTCAAAAGGTAACTGATAAAATTAGGGTCGGGAGTGGACACCACCAAGGTAACTTTGCTCGAATAAAAATGCAATCCGCTGCGGCTCACTTTGGTTTGACCCTTTAGCCCGGAAAAATTATAACTACCACAGGTTAAGAAGCTTTGGTCTCCACCTTTTACAATTAGTCCTTTTATGATCTGTGCCAATAGGTACTGATGATGGAAAGGGACGTCGGCTCCTTTGTTCTTTAAACTAAAAATTATTCGAACTCTCACTTTTTATATAAACTGTTTATATAAATAGCTTCCCTCCAAAAAAAATGCAAACGTTTGAAACAGTGCTTAAGTTAAGAAATATTTCCTTCATAGGAAATGACAACTATCATGAAAAGGGTGATTTTGATCAAACATTAAACCTGAAATATAGAATATCTCCGTCTTCCACCTGGTAATCCTTTCCCTGGATAGCCATCTTACCAGCCTCTTTACAGGCAAGCTCAGTCTTGTAGTGTTTATAATCTTCTAACTTGATTACCTCGGCACGAATAAAGCCCTTTTCAAAATCAGAGTGGATAACACCTGCAGCTTTAGGAGCCTTCCATCCTCTTTTTATGGTCCAGGCCCTCACCTCCTTGGGTCCGGCAGTGAAATAGGTAATAAGGTCCAAAATGTGGTACGAAGCCTTAATTAATTTGTTTAATCCGGATTCTGAAAGTCCATACTCATTTAAAAATAAGGTTTGCTCTTCTGATTCCAATTCCGCAATCTGGGCTTCCAAAGATGCACATACGGTGACCAACACCGCCTTCTCCCCGGCAATACTTTGGGATAATGATTGAACATATTGGTTTCCACTTTGGACCGAGTGTTCATCCACATTTGCCACATAAATTACTGGTTTTGCAGTCAGTGGCTTGATTTCTTTAATTACCTCTTTTATGGATTCAGTAGTTTGGATGGTGCGAAGACTGTGACCTTTTTCTAAGTGGGTTGATAACTGCTGCAAATTCCCAAATTTTTTTTTGGCCTTAATATCCCCGGATTTAGCTACCTTTTCAACTTTCTGCATCAGTTTTTCTATGACTTCCAAATCCTTCAATTGTAATTCAGCATCGATTATTTCTTTATCAAAAACCGGATCAATCTTACCGCTCACATGGGCTACATTGTGGTCGTCAAAACACCGAACTACATGAATTATTGCATCCACTTCCCGGATATTGGCCAAAAACTTATTTCCCAATCCCTCTCCCTTGCTGGCTCCCTTTACCAATCCAGCTATATCCACAAATTCAACCACGGTGGGAATCACCTTTTGAGGATTAACCAATGATGCCAAATCATCCAGCCGTTCATCGGGTAGTGAAATTAACCCAATATTGGGTTCTATTGTACAAAAAGGGAAATTGGCTGCTTCAGCCTTAGTGTTTGATATAGCATTGAAAAGTGTGGATTTACCTACATTGGGCAGCCCCACAATTCCGCATTGCAACGACATTTAAGAAATACCTGAATATTAAATAATGGAATAAAAAAACAGAGCTCTTGATTTATCAAGAGCTCGCAAAATTACATAAAATGGATAGGAATTTTTAATCCCACTTTAATTCATCATCAATACTGGTTTTACTCTTCTCCTTTTCTCCTTGTAATTCCTCAATTTTGGTGTCGAATTGAGTGAAGTCAACTTCTGGCATCAACTCAGTTTTGACATGATCTATTGTGTCGTTCAGAGCTTTGACAAATTTATTAAAATCCTCTTTATAGAGGAATAATTTGTGCTTTTCGTAAAAGAAACCATCCTCTTTATACCTGCGTTTACTTTCGGTTATGGTAAGGTAATAGTCATTAGAACGGGTTGCCTTTACATCGAAGAAATAAGTTCTCTTTCCAGCACGAACTCTCTGAGAGAAAATTTCTTCCCTGTCGTTATCCTTTTTCTCTTCCACAATTCTTTTTTTTAAATAACTCTAACCAAATAAATTGCAACTACCTGTGGGATATAAAATTATATATCCTTTATACAAAAAATCAGTTTAAATATGTATAATAATAATCATTATTGCAAATCAGCCACATAATTTCATGGCTTAGGTAACTATTTATCCGGTGAAGAAATGAAGATCAATCTCAGCAATATAATAGCCTTTGAGAACATGGAATTGTTGGCCAGGCAAATGGTTGAGGGATTTATCACAGGTCTTCACAAATCACCTTATCATGGCTTCTCAGTGGAATTTGCGGAGCATCGTTTGTACAATCCCGGAGAAAGTACCCGACACATTGATTGGAAAGTGTATGCAAAAACAGATCGACTGTATAACAAACGTTATGAGGAAGAGACCAACCTGAGATGTCATATTCTCATTGACAATTCTTCCTCCATGTATTACCCAAAGGGCGAAAATCATAAAATAAAATTCAGTGTACTTACGGCTTCCGCGTTGATCTATTTATTACAAAAACAGCGAGATGCGGTGGGACTTTATACTTTTTCAGAAGATATTGAAATACAAACTCCAGTGAAATCAACCTCCTCACATTCCCGTAAGCTGTTTAGTCTATTGGAGAATTTGGTGGATGAAAGCCAGTTAAATAAAAAGACCAATGTTTCCTATGTTTTGCATCAAATAGCCGATAAAATTCACAAAAGGTCCTTGGTGATCATTTTTAGTGACATGTTTCAAAACCAGGAACAATCCTCTGAAATCTTTGCCGCATTACAACATCTAAAACACAATAAACATGAAGTTCTTCTGTTTCATGTAACTGATCAGGATACTGAGCTTCATTTTGAATTCGAAGACCGTCCTTATGAGTTTATTGATATGGAAAGCGGGGAAAGAATCAAATTAAAGCCTCCGGAAATTCGTCATTATTATACCCACCAAATGGCAGAATATTATCATCAGCTAAAATTAAAATGCGGGCAATTTAAAATCGATTTTATTGAAGCTGATATAAAAGATCCGTTCGATAAAGTACTAAGCGCTTATTTAATCAAAAGAAATAAAATGCCTTGATGGCTTTAGATCTTCATGAGAGAATTAATGCTTTCGCTGCTCTGGGAGATTATATTGATCAAATGCCCTTGGAGGAGTTCCAAAACCTCTCAGGCAAGTCAATTTTATACAATCCCTGGTTCATTCCAGAGAATTTGACCCTAGCTATAAAAGGGATCTTAAAATATTTGGATAAAAACAACTTACAGCAATGGGTCGGGAATTATTCCTTACCTGAAATTCCCGGTAAAAATATTGGAGTTATAATGGCTGGCAATATCCCCATGGTTGGATTCCATGATCTTTTATCCGTTCTGATAAGCGGAAACAGCTTACAGGCAAAATTGAGTGCCAAGGACCCAACACTCGTTCCCTATTTGACTGACCAACTTTGTAAAATTGAGCCCAAATTTGAACCACACATCCATTATATGGACGCCATAGAAGTCCTAAATGTGGATGCAGTCATCGCCACCGGTAGCGACAACAGCGCACGGTATTTTCACTATAACTTTTCTGCCAAGCCCCATGTCATCAGACAAAATCGTACCTCCATTGGTATCATCAATGGGACCGAAACTAAAAATGAGATAAAACAATTGGGAGAGGACATTTTTCACTATTTCGGCCTTGGATGCAGAAACGTATCAAAGATCTATATCCCCCAAGGGTATGATATCAACTCCTTGTCCATAGGGTTAAAAGATTTCCAAGATGTTATCAATAATTCCTCCTACTATCACAACTACCTTCATTCTAGAAGCATATACCGGATCAACCGTCAAAAACATATAGACAGTGGTTATCAAATCTTCAAGGAGGACCCTCAGCTAGTATCACCTATTGGAGTTCTCTATTATGAAACATATGATAGTATCAATAACCTTCAGCGCAAATTAGAACCATTTAGAGATAAAATTCAGTGTGTTGTTTCACAAAAGGGCTGGTTTAATCAAAGTATATATTTTGGCAAAACACAAACACCCGAACTTTGGGATTATGCTGATCATGTGGATACTATTAAATTCCTGGTAAATTTAAATTAATACCAGGTGTTGGGTATTATTAGGGCGCTCCTCCCCTCAAAATTTCAACCCATCCGGTAGAAACTTCATCGGGACCATTAGGTATTACTAATACATAATAATAAATGCCATCTGGTGTATCACCTCCATCCCAATCATTTTGGTAGTTATCTGATTGAAATACAGTTTTACCCCATCTGTTATTGATCCTTAGCCTTGCAGCTGCACTGGGAAGATTCCTAATAAAAAACACCTCGTTTACACCATCATTATTTGGTGTAAATATATTGGGAACAAACAAATTATTGTCGGTTGCTATTGATGCATTCAATATAAGGCTGCATCCATTTATGTCACGTATTTCTATTTCATAGTCTCCCCCAAACAATCCTTCATAGGTTATCTCTGGCTTTAAAGTATTGGGATTTACACCGACAGTATCAAAATCAACAAATAAATTTTGACCGGGTATTGCAGGATTGACTAAATCCAATGCAGCCAAATAAGGTGGATTACCCCCGGTAATATTTACTACTTTGAGTGACCCAGTGGGTTGAGTAGGAAGTGAAATGGTAGTATCACTCACTTCCGCTTGCAGTGGTGATTGGGCAATTAGATCTATGGTCACTGAGACCGTATCAGGGCAACTATCAAACTCGGAAGCACCTATCAATAGGTTGTAACTACCAATGGGTGGTAAATCATTGATGGAATTGCCCGGTGTAAATTGGGTCCAGTTCAAACCATTATCCGCTGAATAGAAATAATCTCCGGTTGCTGAGCCGGTAGCATTTACCACTGCACGTCCGAATAATTCACCACAGTTAGAATCGACAAAAGAAGTGGTATCTATCTGTGCAGTAACCGAGGTAGAGGTTTCCAGTGATGCATTTAAGGGGCCGCAGGAGTTAGAGCCATTACCAGTGTCATCTACTACTGTGTAGTTGACGGTGCCCGTTCCTACATCCGAGATTACAAAAAGAGAATCAGCAATTAGATCCGTGGGTCCCTCACCTTTGTCAAATGTTAGTAGGTATGGTGCAACCCCTCCAGTTACCCGAACTGTTAATGCTCCATTGTTTT
>JAPUIM010000390.1 GCA_027297025.1 Bacteroidota bacterium
TAAATCATAATGGTCCACTCTTCTTTTCCCGGAATGGTATATAGTGCATATTCTCCGGCTGGTACACTATTACCTTCGAGTTTGACATCATCGCTAAAGGAGATGGTGGTAGCAGAATTTGCCCCTGTCCTCCAAATTTCTCCGTATGCCAACAAACCTCCAAAAATAGTTCGGTCTTTTACTCCTGGCCTGGAGTATTCGATAGCAATGTCAGTTAGTCCCACTGTTTGAGTAACTTTACCTTGGGGACTTGGTCTTGGTGTGTCGATTTGTCCAAAAGCATTGCATGTAATTACCAAAGCCAAAATAACTGTAAAAAATGTATTCAAGATTCTCATACTAATTTGGGTTTAAATTATCAATATTTTAGACGCCGAAATTACAGTTTATTAGTATAAATCCCATAGTTTGAAGTCATTTCATTTTAAAATACTCTCACCTATAGTCTAATAATACATTTATTCGATAATGACAAAGTTGAATGAAGCATTTTACTTAAGAGATCAGGTTTGGCAGATCAGTAAAGAATTGATTGGAAAATTTTTATTTACCCAGATCGATGGTGTCACTACCGGAGGAATGATAGTGGAAACCGAAGCTTATTGCGGAATAAATGATCGGGCCTGTCATGCTAACAATGGTAGGAAAACTAAAAGAAACAACATAATGTATGAGTCGGGGGGGAGGGCCTACATATATTTGTGTTACGGCATCCATTATTTATTCAATGTGGTTACCAACATAAAAGGTAGGGCCGATGCTGTTTTGGTTAGGGCCATAGAACCATGCCAGGGAGTGGAAGTGATGCTAAAAAGGCGGAACCATAATACCCTACAAAATCAATTAACCCAAGGACCAGGATCGTTGTCCATGGCTTTAGGTATCAATTTGAGCCATTATGGAAAGTTACTCACCGGAAAAACCATTTGGATTGAGGATCATCAAATTGATGTTGAGCACCTCATACATTCAGGACCCAGAATTGGAATTGTTTATGCCCAAGAGGATGCCCATAAACTCTGGAGGTTTTATGTAAAGGACAATCCTTGGGTATCTAAAATTTGAAATTTTTTCCCAAAATTATTTTCTATATATTTTATTTAAATACCTGCTATTTACTAACTTAAAAGTTTACCGAATATTTCTGAGTCATTATTATAATATCTCTTTGCGATTCTTAATTTTGCAAAAATATTAGGGCTTATATAGATGGGGAAGTTAAGCAAATATTTAACCAAAATTGTATACATTTTTCTGGTCATTCTGTCCGTTGGGTTAGGGTCGTTAGGGGCACAAGAAAGGGAGCAAGTTTTGCGTGAAAACCTAGGCCCAAATGTCAACTCAACCTACGATGAGCAAAATCCGGTTTTGAGTCCGGATGGCAAGACAATGTATTACACCAGGGTTAATCACCCAAACAATAAAGGAGGTATAAACGATAAAGGTGACATCTGGTTCACCCGTCTGGACCTTTCTGGGAATTGGACATTAGCTCAAAATTTAGGCCGCCCTTTAAATGATAGGTTTATAAATGGAATCATAGGGTTCTCCCCCGACGGTAAATTAATGTACCTGAGAAATAACTATATCAATGATCATAGGAATCCAATTCAACAGGGGGTATCTGTATCGCGAAAGTCCTCAGATGGATGGAGCTATCCGGAAAATGTAAAGATCAAGTATTTTATGAACAAATCAGAAGAACAAAGCATGTCGATTTCTCCTGATGGTATGGCAATGTTGATGTCCATAGAATCGTATGGAACCTACGGGCTGGAGGATATATACGTTAGTTTCTTAAACGGAGACGGTTCATGGACTGAGCCTCTCAATCTAGGTTCCACTATTAATACAGCATACCATGAAATGACTCCCACTATTACGGCAGATAACTCCACATTGTATTTTTCAAGTAATGGACACGGCGGATTTGGCAGTAAAGATATTTTTAAGTCACAAAGACTAGATGATACCTGGAAGAAATGGTCTGCTCCTGAAAATTTAGGCCCTGCCATCAATACCGAGGGAATGGAGTTGTCGTATTTTGAACCCGCTGATGGGGGAAATGCTTTTGTTGTTTCGACTCAAAATAGCGACGGATATGGGGATATAAATAAAATTAAAATAGTGCAGGAAGAAGAGGAAGAGGTAGTAGAAGAGCTACCGGTGGCCACAGAGATAGAAGAGAAAGTGTTGTCCCATACATTCCAGGGAAATATCCTAGAGCAAGAAACCAACAAACGATTGGAAGCCATCTTGACATTTACTCCCAGGCAACCAAATGAAGCAGAAGTTGTCAAGCTCGAAACCTCAAATGGATTCTTTAAGGTGGAATTAGCCGATAAAGTAATTTATACCATGGATATTGAGTCATTAGGACATCTATATGATGAAGAAAGGATTTCACTGGTAGCCCCATTCAGAAAAGACTATTGGCTCCTGCCCCTTGTGGTTGGTACCACGGTAAAGCTGAAAAATGTATTATTTGAAACAGCTACTATCATCCTGGTGGATAGCGCCTATCAAGAACTCGATTTAGTAGTTAGGATGATGCAGCAAAATACCAATATGGAGATAGAGCTGGGAGGGCATACCGACAACCGTGGGAATGCCCGTCTAAATTATATACTTTCTGACGACCGGGTAAAAAAGGTGAAATCCTATCTGGTTGAACAGGGGATAAGTGCTGACCGCATCATCGGAAAGGCCTATGGCGGAACCAAACCTGTTTCCAGTAATAATACTGAGGAAACCCGCCGGCTGAATCGAAGAGTTGAATTTACAATTTTGAAAGAATGAGCAATATTATTACTGAGGGGCTATCTTTTCAAAAATAAAGTAGGAAACAAAGTACAAAATAATGGCCAGCGGTATTGCAATAACTAGCCATGCAAACATGCCCATCAAATTGGCCATCCACAATAAATTGAGGGTGTTGGATAGATCGGTCTCCACCAAACTTATGATTTGACTGAATGATAAAGGCAAGGGTGTGGCTCCAAATATAAATTCTCCGATTTTAATAAAGGGAATGAAAAAGATGAGTTGTAGTGGATAGGCAACAAAATTAATTAACAGGATTGCCGGTAAATTTAATCTGAGAATCAAGGCCAGAAGAATACACAAAATACTGGTTATACCCAAGCTAGGGAATAGACCAATTACAAATCCCAAGGCCACTGTTAAGGCTAATTTTCTAGGAGTGATCCCCTGTTTTAGAAAACCCAGCAATGGCCCCGCAAACTTTTGGTTGAAATAAAGTTTGATCCTTCCCGCCACCGGGCTGAAGGGTAATATCAAATATTTTCGAACAATTAATCGCATCTCTTATAATATAATACTACCTAAAAGGCAATAAGGTTCCATTCTTTTTAAAGAAATTAACGCTAAATTTCTGAGCTTTTCACTTCAGGTTTAATAATGCAGGAAGATTGGATAATTATTGCCAATAGATTGGCCGGGAAAGGGCAAATTGGGAATCAAAGAGCGAGGGCATTGGATGGTTTGAAACTCCATAAGCTTCCTTTCATACTTGAACAAACAAATTCCTTAGAAGAAACCGAAAGATTGGTACTAGGACATTTAATTGACGGTGCTAAAAAATTCCTTGTTCTGGGAGGTGATGGTTCTGTGAATGGGTTATTGAATATACTGATGAAGCAAAACGTTGAGGCACCCAATCAATTGATAATGGCTGCTATTCCACTAGGTAGCGGTAATGATTGGGTTCGCACTCATGGATTTTTCGGGAAAATGGAAGAAAATATTGGAATAATAGCTAATAGCATAATCAAACCCCACGATGTAGGTAAGATTGTAATTGATAAGGCAGGACAATCCATTGTCCACTATTTCATAAACATGGTAGGGGGTGCTTTCGATCCGAGAGTGGTAGAAAGACATAATGAGCTGTCACCAGGAATTCGGAGGAAACCCGGATCATACATGTTGGCTTTATTGCTAACTTTTATTAAATATCAGGGTGAGAGGATAATATTAGAAATCGATGGCAACAGAAAGACTTCGAATTTATTTAACCTAAATGTAGCTATCGGAAAATTTGCCGGGGGAGGAATGTTGCTTGCGCCTACAGCGAGGTACGACGATGGCAGATTTGAAATAATTTCAGTCAAATCCCTGTCAAAATGGAAAATAATAAGAAATTTGGTTAAAGTTTACCGTGGCAACCATTTGCAGAATTCAGAAATCACAGTTGCTTCTGGAAAAAAGCTGATGGTGGAATATGAAAATGAGGGACTCTTGGAATCGGATGGTGAACTCCTGCCTCCTGCTCATCGCTTTGAAATTACCATTATGCCCAAGGCCATTAAAGTTATTAGCAATAAATAGTGCAGTATTTGAACTTCGAAGATTTTAAATTGGACAGC
>JAPUIM010000391.1 GCA_027297025.1 Bacteroidota bacterium
TTTCTCCAGTTAAGCCATCATAGAGATAAGTCCTGCCGAACTCTGGCAACTTGGCTTCTTTTAATTCGTCCGCTACTTGTTCCAAGGTGGCCCCATCGAAAATGGGAGTAGCATATTTTCTACCCAATTTCAGTCCAGCCCAGCCTAAAACAGTTTCATAGATCTGACCCAAATTCATTCTTGAGGGTACGCCCAAAGGATTCAGTACGATGTCAACTGGCGATCCATCTTCCAAGAAAGGCATATCCTCTTCTCGAACAATCTTAGCCACCACACCCTTATTTCCATGGCGGCCGGCCATTTTATCACCTACTTTCAATTTTCTCTTTTTGGCAATGTATACCTTGGCCAATTGAACAATACCTGCAGGTAGTTCATCGCCTACTTCCAGAGTAAATCTTTCCCTCTTGAAATCTCCGGAAATCGCGTTTCTTTGCGTGTTATAATTTTTGACAATTTGGGTGATAGACTGGTTGGTAATCTTATCATCTGTCCAGTTGTCCAAAATAAGATCCGAGATCAAGTTTACCTCCTCCTGCACACTATAGGTACTTTCATCCCGATAAATATTTCTTTCCGGAAATAAGGCGGATTCAATATTCTTCACTGAAAACTTGGTGCCTTTCTTTAGAATTCCATCCCCAAATTTGTGTTTTATTCCTTGACAAACTTTGCCATTAAGTAGGGTCACTAGTTTTTCTATCATCCGTCCCCTTAGATCGGTGAGATCGCGACTATATTTATTCTTTATTATCTGGACGTCTTTTTTGGCTTTGACTCGCAGGTCCTTATCCTTTTTGGGCCTGGAAAACAATTTGGTATCGATGACAACACCTCGCAGGGAGGGAGCTGCCTTTAAAGAAGCATCTTTTACATCTCCCGCTTTGTCCCCAAAAATGGCCCGAAGCAGTTTTTCCTCAGGTGTAGGGTCGGTTTCTCCTTTAGGCGTAATCTTACCAATGAGAATATCTCCTTCCCTTATTTCTGCACCAATACGTATGATACCATTCTCATCCAGATTTTTTACTGCTTCCTCACTCACATTAGGGATCTCAGAGGTGAGTTCTTCTTCTCCCCTTTTGGTATCCCTCACTTCCAACTCAAATTCATCGATGTGAATGGAAGTGAAAATGTCTTCTCTCACAACACTTTCAGAAATGACAATAGCGTCCTCAAAGTTATATCCTTGCCATGGCATAAACGCAACCATTAAATTACGGCCCAGGGCTAATTCTCCATTGGAGGTAGCGTAACCTTCACAAAGTGGCTGTCCTTTTTTCACAGCATCACCCTTAGCCACAATTGACTTTATATTGATACATGTATCTTGATTGGTCCTTCTAAACTTGACCAAATTGTGGGTTACCCGTTCGCTTTCAAAACTCACTATTTTCTCCTGTTGGGAGACCTCATATTTGATTACGATCTTATTTGAATCGACATAGTCCACTACACCTTTGCCGGTGGCAAGAATCAATGACCTGGAATCCAATGCAACTCTAGCTTCTAAACCGGTACCCACGATAGGCTCCTCAGGCCTTAACAAGGGAACGGCTTGCCGTTGCATGTTTGATCCCATTAATGCACGGTTAGCATCATCATGTTCCAGGAATGGGATAAGTGAAGCAGCCACAGATACAATTTGATTGGGTGCGATATCCATAAACGATAACTCCTTAGGTTCTACAACCGGGAAGTCACCTTCAAATCGTGCTTTTACCCGGTCATTGACGTAATGCCCTTTGTCACTTATGGGAGCATTGGCTTGGGCTATGTTGTGGGTATCCTCTTCTTCGGCTGTTAGATAGACAACATCGGTTGACATATTTACCTTGCCCTTTTCAACTTTACGATAGGGTGTTTCAATGAATCCCATACTGTTGACCTTAGCATGCACGCACAAGGAAGATATCAAACCAATATTAGGTCCTTCAGGTGTTTCGATAGTACATAATCTACCATAATGGGTATAGTGAACGTCTCTCACTTCGAAACCAGCCCTTTCGCGCGATAATCCACCCGGTCCAAGTGCGGACATACGTCTCTTGTGGGTGATTTCGGCAAGAGGATTGGTTTGGTCCATGAACTGTGATAACTGATTTGTACCAAAGAATGAATTAATGACTGATGATAAAGTACGTGCATTAATGAGGTCAACCGGTTTAAAATCTTCATTATCCCGTACAT
This sequence comes from Bacteroidota bacterium, assembly GCA_027297025.1. Taxonomy (GTDB): domain Bacteria; phylum Bacteroidota; class Bacteroidia; order Cytophagales; family Cyclobacteriaceae; genus JAPUIM01. Next base: position 2,188 of record JAPUIM010000391.1, read on the forward strand.
TCATTCTTTCTTTAATGGTCCTGGACATCCTGGCTAAGCCCACCCCAAATTGGGTATACAATTGCTCTCCAACAGTTCGAACCCTTCTATTGCTCAAGTGGTCAATATCATCAACCACGGCCTTAGAATTAATCAAACCAATCAGATATTTCACTATGAGTATAATATCTTCAGTAGTCAAAACTCTGACATTGGAGTCAAAATCAACTTTAAGTTTTTTGTTTATTCGGTATCGACCCACCTCACCTAAATCATATCGCTTATCGCTAAAAAACAAACTATGTATAATATCCCTGGCGGTTTGTTCATCGGGCGCTTCTGTATTTCTAAGCTGACGATAAATTTGTTCAACCGCCTCTTTCTCCGAGTTTGAATTATCCTTTTGGAGGGTATTGTATATAATGGTGAAATCGGCAGTATTGACATCCACACGATGAAGGATTACTGATTTTGTGCCTGAATCCAAGATCACTTGAAGGTCTTCTGTGGTTAAAATGTGATCCCTTTCCAGCATGACTTCATTACGATCTATCGAAACCACTTCACCGGTATCTTCGTCAACAAAATCCTCGGTCCAGGTTTTCAAAACCCTGGCTGCCAATTTCCGGTCGATTATCTTGTTAAGTGATGCTTTGGTGGCGGATATCTCTTCAGAAAGTTCAAAAAGGTCCAAAATGTCTTTGTCAGATCCATATCCGATAGCTCTCAAAAGGGTAGTTACTGGGAATTTTTTCTTCCGATCGATATAAGCGTACATAACGTTGTTCACATCAGTAGCAAATTCAATCCAAGACCCTTTAAAAGGGATAACTCTGGCAGAGTATAGTTTTGTGCCATTAGTATGTTTACTCTGCGCAAAAAATACACCTGGAGAGCGGTGTAACTGCGATACTATAACCCGTTCGGCACCGTTGATTACAAACGAACCTTTTTTGGTCATATATGGTATATTGCCAAGAAACACTTCCTGCTCGATAGTTTCAAAATCTTCGTTATCTTCATCATTACAGGATAATCTTAGCTTGGCCTTTAGTGGCACTGAATAGGTCAATCCTCGATCGATGCATTCATCAACATTGTATTTTGGGGGATCGACTAAATAATCAATGAACTCCAAAACAAAGTTTCCTCTTGAATCGGAGATAGGGAAATTTTCCGAGAAAACTTTAAATAATCCCTCCTGAGCTCTATTTTCAGGGGGAGTATCTAATTGAAAGAAATCTTGGAATGATTTCAACTGTATGTCCAAAAAATCAGGATAGTCAATTACTGATTTTATGGCTGAAAAATTTTTTCGCTTTATCAAGATTATTGAGTTTTAAATTATCTTCTTAAGATTTTCAGAAATCCACATGGCCCTGGAATGTTTCGTCTTGCCAGTGGGTAAAACGTAATAAGTATTTGTACATTTCAATGTCAAAACCTAATTGTCTACAAACGGGAAAAGACCTGACTGGTTTGCCAGGCCATACAAATGGTCTCCTATATTAACAGGGGACTTGAGAATCAAGTTCAAAGCCCTCCTTTTATTTAAGTTCTACTTCAGCACCAGCTTCTTCCAATTGTTTCTTCAGTGCTTCCGCTTCGTCTTTGCCAACTCCTTCCTTTATGGCTTTGGGTGCACTATCTACTAGTTCTTTAGCTTCTTTTAATCCTAAACCGGTAAGTTCTTTAACCAACTTTACGATAGCCAATTTAGCTTGCCCAGGTGAGTTAATCACAACATCGAATGAAGATTTCTCTTCAGCTGCTCCACCTCCACCATCGGCTCCGCCAGCCATCATAACCGGAGCTGCCACAGCCGCAGCCGCAGGTTCAATACCGTATTCATCTTTAAGGATTTCTGCTAATTCGTTGACTTCCTTTACAGATAGATTAACTAACTGTTCAGCAAACGCCTTTAAATCTGCCATTTTATCTAAAATTTAAATTTAGTTTATAATATATTCTCTATTTTTCACTTAAAGTCTTAATGATTCCCACTAATTTATTCTTCCCACTTTGAAGAGATGAAATAACATTTTTTGCTGGAGATTGAAGAAGGGTGATAATATCTCCAATAAGTTCCACCTTGGACTTAAGGTTGCTCAGAGTATTCAATTTGTCCTCCCCCAGGAAGAATTCAGAATCTATGCAAGCAGCTTTAAATATCGGTCGATCTTGTTTATCACTCTTTTTGAACTCTTTAATAATCTTAGCTGGCAAATTGCCTTTTTCAGGAGTAAACATAATGCCAGTAAAGCCTTTTAATGCCTGGTCATTCAGTGAGGAATAATCGGCATCCAACTTTTCAAGAGCTTTTTGAATCAGAGTATTTTTAGCTACTCTATATTCTACTCCACTATCAAAACATAGCTTCCTAAACTGATTTACTTCAGCTACTGTCAAACCGGAAGCATCGGTAAAGTAGAAAAAATTAGTGTTGGCAAATTTCTCGGCCAATTCTTCTATAATCGCCGCCTTTTCTTCTCTTTTCATTTTCTTATAACTCCGCTATACTATTTTTATCGATAGCAATACCAGGACTCATAGTACTGGAAATACTTATGCTTTTTATATAAGTACCCTTGGCTGATGCGGGTTTTAACTTGTTAATGGTTTGTAAAAGCTCATTGGCATTTTCTTTAATTTTCTCGGGGGTAAAAGAAGACTTACCTACACTTGCGTGTATAATTCCAAATTTGTCTACTTTAAAATCGATCTTACCTGCTTTTACCTCATTTACCGCTTTGCCAACTTCCATAGTGACTGTACCAGATTTGGGATTGGGCATTAATCCTCTTGGCCCTAAAATCTTACCGAGTTTTCCAACTTTGGCCATCACCGAAGGCATGGTTATGATTACATCGATTTCAGTCCAACCACCTTCGATTTTCTTGATAAAATCGTCCAATCCAACATAATCAGCACCTGCATCTTTAGCCTCTTTTTCTTTCTCCGGTGTACAAAGCACCAATGTCTTTATTTCTTTTCCAGTACCATGTGGCAAGGCTACCACTCCCCTTACCATTTGATCGGCCTTGCGAGGATCTACTCCTAACCTTACATCCAGGTCTATCGAGGCATCGAACTTGGTAAAAGTAATATCCTTAACCATACTTGAAGCCTCTACTAAAGAGTACTCCTTGGCGAGGTCGAACTTTTCTAAAATCTCTTTACGTTTTTTTGACGATTTACTCATCTTATTTTTGTTATTCCCAAGGTGCTTTTCCTGAAACTTTTAATCCCATGCTTCGCGCCGTGCCTGCTACCATTTTCATAGCTGATTCGATTTTAAAAGCATTTAAATCAGGCATTTTTTTTTCAGCAATAGTTTTGATCTGATCCCAGGTCACACTTCCTACCTTAGTTCTATTAGGTTCATCCGAACCCTTTTTTGCCCTTGAAGCCTCCAGCAATAATACCGGTGCCGGTGGGGTCTTGATTACAAAATTAAAGGATTTATCGGTATAGATATAAATGATCACCGGTAACAACACTCCAGCCTTATCTTGAGTTCTGGCATTAAACTGTTTGCAGAATTCCATGATATTCAATCCCTTACTTCCGAGGGCGGGGCCTACAGGTGGTGAAGGGTTGGCCGCACCACCTCTGATCTGTAATTTTAAGAAACCGATTACTTCCTTTGCCATCTTTTAATCTTCCTTCTCTACTTGTATATAATTCAATTCCACGGGTGTATTCCTTCCAAATATTTTGACCATCACATTGAGTTTTTTCCTTTCCTCAAATACTTCCTCAACCGTACCTGTAAAACCATTAAATGGGCCATCCATTACTTTCACTGATTCACCGACAATAAATGGAGTACCTAATTTTTCTTCAGAATCATCTACTTCTTCCACTTTGCCCAATATGCGATTAATCTCCGCCTCTCTTAGAGCTACCGGTGCTTTCGAAGTAGCTCCGTCCTTAGTTCCTAAAAATCCTATTACACTTGGAACACTATTTATTATATGTAGGGCTTCCCCATATGACAAATCTGCGGAAACAATTATGTATCCCGGGAAAAAATTTCTTTCCCTTACTCTTTTTTTCCCATTTCGCATTTCATAAACCTTTTCAGAGGGGATTAATATCTGTGGAATGTATTCTTCCAATTTTTGTCTGGATACTTCGTTTTCCAAATAGATTTTTACCTTTTTCTCCTGGCCGCTAACTACCCTTACAACATACCATTTTATCTCACACATTCCCGTAGCCAAAATAGCCTTATATATAACTCATTTATTAAAATGCACTATAGAACCAATTCATGGTCTCATCAAATCCAAAATCCATGACCCCAATTATTATAGCAAAAATCAAGGAGGCCACTAATACCAATACGGAGCTATTTTGAAGATCAGCATATTTTGGCCAGGTAACTTTGTTGACCATTTCATCTTTAGATTCTTTAAAAAAAGATAATATTTTTGACATCAGATTTTAGATTGACCTCTTGCACGGGTGGAGAGACTCGAACTCCCAGCCAATGGTTTTGGAGACCACTACTCTACCAATTGAGCTACACCCGTAAAAACAGTCCAAAAACGGTCTGCAAAATTAGGTAAAATAATTGACGCAAACAAACGTGTTTTAGGAAAAATCTAAAACGCGTTTGTAGAGTAGTGATTGGGTTTGGTCTCCTTTATTTGAGAATTTCAATTACCTGACCGGCACCTACGGTCCTACCCCCTTCGCGAATTGCAAAACGCAATCCTTTTTCCATGGCTACAGTACTGATTAAATTCACCTCAACCGTTACATTATCACCGGGCATCACCATTTCTACGCCGTCGGGTAATTTGATCTCACCTGTTACATCAGTTGTTCTGAAAAAGAACTGAGGCCGGTATTTGTTGAAGAACGGAGTATGGCGACCTCCTTCTTCTTTGGAAAGTACGTAAACTTCACCCTTGAATTTATCATGAGGAGTAACAGATCCTGGTTTGCATATAACCATTCCCCTACGGACATCAGTCTTTTCAATACCTCTTAATAACAAGCCCGTGTTGTCGCCAGCTTCACCTCTGTCGAGAATCTTTCTAAACATTTCCACACCAGTAACCGTTGATTTGAGGTTTTCAGCACCCATACCCAGAATATCTACGGGATCTCCTGAGTTTATGATCCCTCTTTCTATCCTTCCAGTGGCAACAGTTCCTCGACCAGTAATAGAGAAAATATCTTCGACCGGCATTAGGAAATCCTTATCAATTAGTCTTTTTGGCATCGGTATGTAATCATCCACAACAGCCATTAACTCTTTCACTTTATCAACCCATTGAGCCTCACCATTAAGTGCTCCCAGGGCAGATCCTTGGATAACCGGTATGTCATCCCCATCAAATTCGTAAAAGCTTAATAGTTCACGTATTTCCATTTCAACCAACTCAATCAATTCAGGATCATCTACCAAGTCCACCTTGTTCATGAAAACTACGAGGGCGGGTACACCAACCTGGCGGGCCAATAATATATGTTCCCTGGTTTGAGGCATGGGGCCATCAGTGGCAGCCACAACTAAAATTGCTCCATCCATTTGAGCAGCCCCAGTTACCATATTCTTAACATAGTCGGCGTGACCTGGACAATCTACATGAGCGTAATGACGATTTTCAGTTTGATATTCAACATGGGCAGTATTTATTGTAATACCGCGCTCCTTTTCTTCAGGAGCATTATCAATAGAATCAAACTCTCTTATATCAGAGTCTTTTATAAATCCTTGATCTGCCAATACCTTGGTTATTGCAGCAGTCAAGGTGGTCTTACCGTGGTCAACGTGACCGATAGTGCCGATATTTACATGCGGTTTGGATCGATCAAAGATTTCTTTAGCCATTTTTGAAACTTTGTTTTAGTTGTAATACAATATTCTATTTAATATTTAAAATCAAAAAACTTTTGAGCCAACGACGGGATTTGAACCCGTGACCTCTTCCTTACCAAGGAAGCGCTCTACCTCTGAGCTACATCGGCAGAGTCAAGATCGCCGATTTATTTCAAATCATAGAGCGGGCGACGAGGCTCGAACCCGCGACCTACAGCTTGGAAGGCTGTCGCTCTACCAACTGAGCTACGCCCGCATCTCATAGCAGGTCATTATCTCATACCCAGGGACAGTAATTAAAGCATTCTATACAATTACATTCGCAAACCCTTTGTGCTCCCTGTGGGGGGAGCAGGATTCGAACCTGCGAAGGCTTAGCCAACAGATTTACAGTCTGCCCCGTTTGACCGCTTCGGTATCCCCCCTGCAAATCAAAACTTAAAGAACTATTTATAGGGTGGATCTACCCACAACCTTTTTTTAAGGAAGTGCAAAATTAGGTGCTTTTTTGTATTAATCAAATTTTTGGATTAAAAAGATATCAAGGTTAGACAGCGCTGAAAATTGCAGTATTAGTATAACCATTCGAGCACTGCTATTGGATCAAAATTGTTCATAAATTACCCTCAACTCCGGATCCCTTTCCTGACCTTTTATCTCTTTAATCAAAGTGTCCACGCCCGGCGTATCTGATAAGAGGCTCAAACCCTGGACTGCCGCCAACCGAATAAAAGATTGGGGATGGGTAATTGCATACTTTTCAAATGTAGAAATACTCAGCTGCTGGTATTTATCTGGAGCCTCCATACTTAAAGCACCAAAATATTGAAGCATATACCACAAATCCAATCCATTTAAATGTTTCATTTTTTGCTCAAACCAGGGAATTTGATCAGTCATCTGGTTAGTTGAAAAATAATCAGCAATGGGTATAAGTACGTCTAAGCTGTTGTAATCCGAAAATTTAGATATCACTTCTATTTTATCCTTCTCATTTGTTCTTAAATAAGCATCGAGTGAACTTCCAACTACGGCATAAGATAAATCCTTCATTCCACTTCTATAGATCTCTTTGAAG
>JAPUIM010000392.1 GCA_027297025.1 Bacteroidota bacterium
TCCAAAATCCAATTAACTTTCTGTCCTTGTAGTTTCCTTCTGCTCGCTTGTTTCCGTTTTCGTACCACCGGGTCTCAAGTCCATTTTCCAAACCGTCTTTATAGTTCCCTTCTGCATTCTTCTGTCCATTTTCAAACCAAACAGTCTTGATTCCATCTAATTTTCCATCCAGATAGTTTTCTTCTAATTCCTTTTTTCCATTCTCATACCATAGGGTTGTAAGTCCATTTTTCACATCAGCCTTGTAGTTTACTTCTGATTTCTTCTGTCCATTCTCATACCATTCAATTACAAGTCCATCTAACTTTCCATCCTTGTAGTGAGTTTTTGTTCTAATCTTCCCTTGATCATCTTTCCAGTAATCAACTTGCTCCCCAGTAAAGGGGATTTCTTCATTAGGTACATATTTCAAACCTTCTCTATCTTCTAATAAAGATGCCTCTCTTGCTTCTGAAAATGGAACTATTAAAAAATATAATATAAATGCGTAGGAGATATTTTTCATAATTAATTTTAACCTTTATTTTTATAACTTTTCATACTAACAATTAAATTATATAAATAAATTTTTTAAGAAAAAACACGATGCCCTATGAAGAAGAATGAATTGATTGGAATCTTGATGTAAGGCAATATCACGTCCTCTTCAGATACACCAGAATGTCATTTAAAGTGTGTGTGAAATATATTATATTAATAATATATATGTTAATCAGTTACTTGGGGGTTCGTCTAATGGTAGGACTGCGGACTCTGACTCCGCCAGTAGAGGTTCGAATCCTCTACCCCCAGCCAGTATAATCAATCACTTACAATATTTTACTTTTCTTAATTTAACCATTATACCAATCTGCTGGCAGTTAGCGTTTGCGATTAAAATGATGGAATACTTCAATCAAGAATAGAATTAGATAAAAACCTCATGTAAGACATCCGATCTTTAATGTGTTTTCTCCTCCCTTTCAATACCGAAAGAGGAATATCGATATCACCCACATTCATCCAACTGTATCCCATGTCCCTAAAACCAATAGTCAAAATTTTATCTTTATGAGGCATTTCTTCCTTTCCATCGAAAGATCCCCTTGTTCTCGGTTCAACCCAAACGGCGCAGAAAATATAATCTGGAAGTTTACCCGTTATCATTCCGCTGAAAAGTTGTCTACAGAATTCAAAAAAAGCAGCAAGCTCATTATCTGACTGAATAGGTGTTAACCTATCCACTCCAACACAGTGAGTATTTTCTTCATATAATTCCTTAAAATCCTGCCTGAGGTCCCGCGTGTAAACCTTTCTGTCGTACGGCTCATAAAAATCAACAGCCTTGCGATCACCCAAAATATAATTTTGTATTAAGGTCTTATCATGATAAATTCGTGCCGATAAACAGGCTTCTATTTTTTCCACTTCTTCATATTGATTAGTTTCAATAAACCCTCTATAGATTACAACCAGGAAATAATGATCTCCTCTACTTTCCTTCATATCTAAATCGTTAAGAAGATTAGGCGTTGCATACCCTTCACCATTGGTTAATCTATTTATATATTCCTTAAAATATTCTTCTCTTAACTTCGCTTCATCGTGGACTACTTGCTCCGCTGACAACTGGCCGAATAACGTATCAAATTTATCGATACTTGTTGAAGTATGGGGGATGATCACAGGAGATTCTCTTGGTGTTTTTGTTAGCATCTTGATTACTACCAATCGATATAAATCGCCTAGATAATCGGTAAAAGATTTATTCTTTTTTTTACCAGCGGGGCTAAATCATCTTTTGTTATTCCTGAAAAGAGGGCAACAGTTCCCATCGTAATTGTAGCTTTCTCTTTTTTTTTCATTGCCCTACAAATGCGATAGTATGTTTGCGTGACTTTGCCAGGAAGATTTTTAATATTATTTTTTTCAAAAATTACAGTATTCCGACGCGTATATATCTCCCAATTGGCTTTCGTCAGTATTACTCTTTCTCTTCCAGTTATCGGTTTAGACATGTGCAGCATTGCTCCTAACTAATATAGACGGAATTAAAGAACAGATATTTGAAAGGATAATGCATTATTTTTTAAAAAAAATTTCACTAAAAATATCAATAAGATAAGTAATTAGTTTTACGGAATGGATTCTGTGAAATTGATCTTCTCATTCCTTAAGCAATAATCCTTAGATAGTGCCAAGCGACCTGAAATCAGATCGCTTGGCGATTTGAGGTAAGTGCTGAAACACTTAACCTCGGCGGACTGGCATTTTCAAAGGAAATACCAAACACGGTTTCACGCTACTTATTGTAGCCCTGTCTGCAAGGTTTTCCATCCTTTTTGCCTCCTTTGTTAATCAATGGCCTATGGCCAGGGAGAAATTGATGCGTAATACCCCTCACACCATTGAAATCAATCTAGAGGATTTTCCTAAAGACACGGAAGGCGAACCTCTAGTCGAAGAGATCTTAATCAGAACCCCGAACACTGAAATACATATATGTCTTATTTTTGAACAATCATTTATAGAACCAATTCAGGAGGAACACGAACATGACTAAAGAAGAAAATACTTTCCTAGAAGGTAAAATACCGGAATCACCTAAAGAAACTGATGGTTACATTCATGTCAATATTATCAAAGATAATCTAGATAAACCTGATGGAGAAGCAAAAGTAGAAGAGCATCATAAAAATGTATTCAAAGAGAATTTTGGCGGATTCATTGCTATATGTATTGTAGCCATTAATTTTTGCAAAGAAGTTGAAAAAAATCTGTACCAAAACTATAAAGAACAAGAAAAGAAAAAATCTGACATTCAGCAAAAAGTGTTATCCGGAGAACAAGCCATAAGTCCGGCGTGGTCTCCATTTGATAAGGCAACATTCACTTCACTCCTCGTGATATCGGTGTCGCTCCTTATTATGAGTGGAGCCAATATCTACACGAATGTTATTGGATCAGGTGAAATTATTTATATTGAAACGCCTGAGTTAGCCCTGGTGCTCTGTTTATTGCCTACCATATGAATTTAATTGGCGTATTTAAAGTACCCAATAAATCCGCATATAGAAGCAATAAAGCTAAACTAAAGTTTAATGGGGAATTCATTAATCGATTACATCAATTCTTCGATGTTGAGTATTCAATGCCAACATTCAGGACATCAATCTCAGAAATAAAATTTCCTCAATTCTTGAGTTTTATTGGTGAGACATTGGTGTTGGATGAACCAATGGATGTACTGATTATAGGCAATCCAATTTATATTGATCAGCGAGAGAATTCCTTTTCAATGATAGATGGGTATTTCCCCTCTGATGCCCATATCCTCACAACAGAGATTGATTCTGTATTTGGCACAAAAGGAAAAGAAAGACTTCTTTCTAATATCTCTATTCATTTTGCCTACCAAGGTGTCAATTGGAACAACGAACTACATCGACATATGGTTCATCGATTTTGGTCACTTTATACAGAACATCAAAATGGAAAACTGGTCTCTTTTATATCCGATTTGGATTCCACGATTTCTCGCATGAACAAAGAGAACCTGTCTCCTTCAAGAAATTTCACGATAAATAAAGATGACACTAAACTAGAAATGATCAGCATTCAGAGAAATATTGAGAAGACTCGGTTCGAGGCCATATTTTCTGATGGCGTTGTATCTGCCCAGCAGAAGCCTGACTCTTTTTTTGGGAAAGTATTAATAGGCATCATTTGGGATTGTCTCAAATGTGACCTTGATCTTTATGCCCAACCTTATGACGGTGGACAAACATTGTACTATCAAAACCGTCAAAGCCCCGAAGGACGATACTACAAAGATTGGTTAGATTCACCTACCCCTAAGAATGGTCTGGAGTTCATAGAATTCACTCAAAAAGTTGATCTATCCCAATTAAAACTGGCCGTGAATTTTTTTAGTGGAAAGATCCCTGCTGGTGTTAAAGGCGAACTACGCCTTGAGTTTAAAGGGCTCGTTTATTCCAAACCATTTCATATCGAAGCTAAACATGGTAACGGAGGACAAGGCAAAAAGAATAATGGAATGGGTGACAATAAACACTGGGTGTCTATACGACCTATCGACATTATTAATGACCGTTAAATAAAGGAGGAACTGACCATGACAACCTCAACCAATAAACCTAGGCCTCAAGGGAAAGGCTA
>JAPUIM010000393.1 GCA_027297025.1 Bacteroidota bacterium
TTCAAAAACTTCAAAACCGATATATTGGTCAAGGACTTGGCAGCATACTTGATCTTGAGGTCCAATCCTGAAAAAGCTGATTTCATTACCTCCAATTGCGAAGCCATCTTCTCTGCATCATATACATAAAGAGGAGTGCCAAATTCTTTGCATACCTCTTTCAAGTCAAGGCCTTGAACACTATAGTGGTTATGTTCCAATTTCATTTGATTGCAATTAAGTTGGCAAATATAATAGAAGGGTGTGAAAAAAAGGCAAAACGCCCAATGCATCTTACCTTTTGAAATCCGGAATTTATGAATCCAAAAACTATACTTTTAGTATTTTGCTGGTACGATTGACTTTAATTTTATATATGGTTATGGACGGTTAAAATTTGTTAAATCCTTACTGATTAAGGCCTTATCATGTATTTTTGCTGATCATGAATAATAGTAGGTTAAGGTTGATGATCATTCTAATGGCTTTTGCTTTGGTAGGATTGCTGGTCTTTCAATTCTATTGGATCAAAAACGCCATAACCGTAAGCGAAGATAGATTCAAACAGGACGTACATGAATCTCTTAATTTCGTGGCCAACAAATTGGAAAAAAAAGAGGCCATAGATGTGGCATTTGACAACTTTAAGACCTCATTATCCTTCACTGGTTCTTTTACCAACCCCGATTCTATCCAGATGATCGAAAGTACTTTCCAGAAGAAGACGGTGAACAAAAATCAAATAGGTAAGGATTCGATAATGTGGGAGGAAAATAGTGCGTTCAGCTTCAAGTTCGAAACCGAGGACGGCAGCAATAATCCTCCTAAAGTTCTGCAAATTCAAAATAACCAGCTGAAAAGTAAACTCAAGTTTTTTGAAAGTGGTCAAGATTCACTCAATGACCTCCATTTGATTATTGAACAGAATGTCAAAAAAGTGGCCAAAAAATCGGAATTGGTAAACCTGGTTTTGTTTGAATTGCTCTCTGAGGAAAGAAACATTAAAAACCGAATTGATCCGAAAGAACTTGAAAAAATGCTTGCTGCGGAATTTCTAAACAAAGGGATTGATATTGACTTTGATTTCGGAGTTTGGGATGAGCAGAAGAGTCAGCTTGTTTTTCAAAATGCTCAAAATGCCGGTCCATTGCTCCAATCTGATTTAAGGGTTAACCTTTTTCACAACGACATCATAGGCACTAATAACTATTTAATGGTACACTTCCCAGAGGAACAATCGTTTTTGATCAAAAAGGAATGGCTTACCCTCACTTCATCTATAATATTGCTGGCCATTATCATTTTTTGTTTTGGATATTCACTCAGGACCATTCTCAAACAAAAAAAACTGTCAGAGGTCAAAAATGACTTTATCAACAACATGACCCATGAATTTAAAACTCCTATTTCCACTGTAGGCTTAGCTACCGAAGCATTACAGGATTCGGATTTCGATCAGGATCAAGAACAAAAATCACGGTACTTGGGTATCATTCGAGATGAAAATACCCGTTTGGGTTTACAAGTGGAAAAGGTGCTGCAAGTAGCTGCTTTTGACCAGAAAGACTTCAAATTGAATTTAGATCAGGTGGATGTTCATCAGGTAATAGATAAAGTACTGCAAAATATCAACCTGCAGGTAGCTAAAAAGGGGGGTAAATTGACCACTTCCCTGGAAGCCAAAGACCGGGTCATCACTGCCGATGAATTACACCTGGGTAACATGATTTATAACTTACTTGACAATGCCAATAAATACTCGCCGGAAAAACCTGATATTATCATCAAAACTGCCAACCAATCAAAGGGCATCATTATTGATATTATTGATAAAGGTATAGGCATCTCCAAAGGGACATTAAACAAAATATTCGATAAATTTTACCGTGTACCCACCGGAAATATACATGATGTGAAAGGTTTTGGTCTGGGATTGGCCTATGTCAAAACTATGGTGGAAGCTCATGGAGGCAGTATTCAAGTACAAAGCGAAATTAGAAAGGGAAGCACTTTTAAAATATTCTTACCCCATGAACCAAGAAAAAGTTAAACTTTTGATTGTTGAAGACGACCCTAACTTAGGACAGGTCCTCAAGGACTATCTGGAGGTAAAGGGCTACGATCCGGTGCTTTGTGAAAATGGAGAGGAGGGCCTAAAGGTGTTTAGAAAACACCCCTTTGGGTTTTGCATCTTGGATATTATGTTGCCAAAAAAAGATGGATTTTCTTTGGCTAAAGATATCCGTCATCTGGACGCTCACATACCTATTATATTCCTAACAGCGAAATCATTAAAACAAGATATTATTGAAGGTCTTAAAATTGGAGCAGATGATTATATCACCAAACCCTTTAGCATGGAAGAATTGTTATTGAGGATTCAGGCCATCTTGAGAAGGACCTCAGAAAATGGCCTGCATGGTGGAACCCAAAATATTTATGAATTCGGTCATTGTTTTTTTGATTACAACCAGCAAATTTTAACTACCCCGGTTAAAAAATCAAAACTTACCTCAAAGGAATCTGACCTGCTGAAACTATTGTGTCAGAGCATCAACCAAACCCTGGATAGATCAAAAGCTTTAAAACTTATCTGGGGGGACGACACCTATTTTAATGCTCGTAGCATGGATGTATACATCACCAAGTTACGCAAACTACTTAAACAAGATCCCCGAATTCAAATCCTTACCATTCATGGTCAAGGATTTAAACTGGTCAATATTAACTAAACAATTGTCATGTCAAACGGTCGAGCCAATTGATTTCACCCCACAATTGGGGAAAGCATTATGATTATTCATTTCGGGCACTTTCGCAACTCTGTTTTTTATTATTTTATCTCCTATATTTAGCAAATGATTCAGATTATTCCCTCTATATGGATCAGTCAGGGCAAAATTGTGCGTTTCCTTCAAGGAGATTTTAGTAAGGGAGAGGTATTTGATGACAGCCCAATGGATGTGGCCAAACAGTTTGAAGACCACGGTATCGAGGTATTACAACTGGTAGATATAGACGGGGCCCGCAGGGGTGCCCCAATTAATTATGGGGTCTTGGAAACATTGGCTGCCCATACAGATATGAAAATTGATTTTGCCGGAGGCATCAACACTGGAGGGGCCATCGGCAAGGCGTTTGAGTTGGGAGCTGACTACATTACTGCAGCCAGTGTAGCAGTAAACGATCCAGACATATTTGCCGACTGGTTGGTGACTTATGGCAGAAACAAAATAACCCTGGGGGCTGATTCAATAAATGGAACAATCGCCATCAAGGGATGGCAAAAGACCACCGATGTTGACCTCTTCGAACATATCGATTACTTCTACCAAAGAGGTCTCAAATATGTAAAAACTACCGATGTTGCTAAAGATGGTATCCTGGAAGGTCCAGCTTTTGACCTTTATCAACAAATACTGGACAGATTTCCAGATATTAGTTTACTGGCCAGTGGCGGTGTGAGATCAATTGAAGATATTGAACGATTGAATGATATGGGAGTGTTTGCAGTGATTTTTGGCAAAGCCTATTTCACTCAAAAAATAAAGCTGAAAGATCTGAAGAAATTCCTGGTATCCTCTTAAAAATGGAAATCCTTTAATTGAACATTTCGTCAATATTGAATTTATAAAGGATATAATGGATAAAGTTGAATGAGATGCTGGAAATCGAATCGCTTTTGGAGGAAGGTTTTTCCTTAAACGCTTCATTTGATATTTTTCCTTTTTTGGATTCGCTTTCGGCCTTCGATGACGTGGTCAATTTTGTGCCACTAGAGGCTTCCTGATCAGGCGCTTTCAATTCTGAATTTAATCCCCGGTTTTTATTTCGATCTTGTGTGGTATTGGCTAAACCATCCTGGGAAGTTAGAACTAACCAAAAGAATATTAGAAGAAGTGAACAGCCAGTTTTCAAGAGTGCTTGCAAACTAATGGATCTAGTTTATAGCTTAAAAACGATTAGGTTAACGAGATTAAATTACAAAGGTTTAGGAGATGATTAGGTTTTAAAAGTGCTTTTTGATCCATTTATGATAAATCAATAAATAGTTAAATTTATTCAAAGGATAATTAAGAAATATATGAAAAACATAAACTGGAGCGACTTTGAGAAAGTAGAACTTCGTATGGGGACCATTACCCGGGTTGAAGAATTTCCTGAGGCTCGATACCCCGCTTTCAAGATTTGGGTGGACTTCGGTCCGGATATAGGAATAAAAAAATCCAGTGCCAGGATCACTTCATTGTACAAAATAAAGGACCTCATCAATAAACAGGTATTGGCGGTGATTAATTTCCCACCAAAACAAATAGGCCCTTTTCTCTCGGAATGTTTGATTACCGGATTTCCTGATGCCCAAGGGCAAGTGGTTCTGACCACTTGTGATAAACCGGTTCCCAATGGGGCAAAACTATTTTGATATGGGCAACAATTTCGATTTGCACACCCTGGAAAATTATGGTAAATCACAACTTTTCAGGTGTTTTCAAAAATCTTTTTGCGACTATCCGGTGAGTTTCAATATGACCCAGGAACAGTTCAATCGAAAATTTATTAATCGACTGAACATTCGGTTAGACTTATCGGTAGGAGCCTTTGTAGGTAATCAGCTTACCGGATTTATCTTCACCAGTATTGACCATTTTCGAGGACTGTTTACTGCATACAATGGCGGTACAGGTGTAATACCATCTTTCCGGGGTAAGGGACTGACTTATAGCATGTATCAGTTTCTGATTCCACAATTGAAAGAGATCGGAGTAACAAAATGCCTTCTGGAAGTACTTCGACAAAATGAGTTTGCACAGAAAGCTTACCAACGAGTGGGTTTCACTACAACGGTCACCTTGAAATGCTTCAAAAGGAAAGAGGAGGATTCTATTCATCTCAAACCTGGAGAAGTTTTTCAAATATCCTGGATCCCACAGCCAGATTGGGCCCTTTATAAAACGTTTTCAAATTTTTCTCCTTGCTTCCTGGATACACCACAATTACTATCACATATCCTGGCCGAGCTAAAAATAATAGAGGCAAAAGATCAACAAGGTCGGACTGTTGGATACGCAATATACAGTCCAAATACCGGACGAATCTCCCAATTCGGGGTGCATAAAAAGTTCCGACGACTAGGGATTGGAAGTTCAATGTTCAAATTTATCACTAACCTTAGTCCCGCTCCAACCTATACGGTAATGAATATACCTTCCGGTGAGACGGCAATTATTAAATTTCTTAAAAAGTTGGGTTTTCAAAATGAAATTGATCAATACGAAATGATAATGAAGCTTTGATACGTTCATGGGTATAATTCTTTCCTGGTTTTCATATCATTATTTGGTATCATTTTCTGATATTTATTTCCAGGATCCGGGGATAGGGTCCTTCAATTGAAATGAAATCACTCCATTTTAAAGATATTCAAGGGGCAATTCAAGGCAACCTATTGTTAATAGGTGAACCACATACAATTACTCATTTACTAACCGATAGTAGAAGGATGGTGGTTGATCCGGGTTCGGTATTTTTTGCTATCGGAGGACCAAGGCACGATGGCCATCAATTTATAGATGAGGTTTACCAATCGGGGATCCGTCAATTTGTGGTAGAAAAAGGAAATGCAAAAGATTTCAGGCATCTCAAAGGAGCTAGTGTAGTAAAAGTAAACAATACCATTAGAGCCCTCCAGCAAATTGCGGCCCATCACCGACAACAATTTTCCATACCCGTCATTGCAATTACAGGGAGCAATGGAAAGACCATTATTAAAGAATGGTTAAGTCAACTGTTATCAGAAAAATTGAATGTAGCTAAGAGTCCCAACAGTTATAACTCTCAGATTGGTGTCCCTCTATCCGTTTGGGAATTAAACCAATGGCATCAAATAGGAATATTTGAAACTGGTATTTCCCAGCCCGGCGAAATGCATGCACTGCAACAAATAATACGACCTTCCATTGGAATATTTTCAAACATTGGATCTGCTCATGATGAAGGATTTTCTTCACAGTTACAGAAGGTCCAGGAAAAAAGTCAGTTGTTTTCCTCTTGTGATACTATCATATATTGCAAAGATTACAGGCAAATAGAGGAAGTGCTGAATGATCTTTACACGAATAAAAATTTGGTCTCCTGGTCCAGTAATATGGATGCCACATTTCGAGTAAGCAGTGCAAAACTGAATAAAAATCTCACCCAACTATCATTTGAACATGGTTCTGAACAATATGCTTTTAAGGTTCCCTTTACCGACGAAGCCAATATCGAAAATTGCATCCATTGTATCGTATATCTATTGACCCAAAATTGGGAAAAACAACAAATACAGGATGGGATCATCAAGTTGAAGGGTGTCTCCATGAGGCTAGAATTAAAAGAAGGTATCAACGATTGCTACCTCATAGATGACACCTACAACAATGACTTCACCGGACTAAGAATAGCCCTGGAGTTTCTGGCCCAACAAAAACTTAACAAGAAAAAAACAGTCATTCTTTCAGATATTCTTCAAACAGGTTTGGAAGAGAAACAGCTTTATAAACAAGTTGGGGCCATTCTTGCCGATAAGGGGATCGATCGACTATTGGGAGTTGGTCCGGCACTGTACCGAAATCAGTCATGTATTTCATTGGAAAAACAAATTTATCCGGATTTCGACCAATTTCTGGAAGCATTCGAGAATTTATCCTTTCATAAAGAAACAATCCTGGTAAAAGGGGCACGCACATTCCAATTTGAACGGATCGTCAAAAAATTATTGAAGAAGGTCCACGGTACGGTACTGGAAATAAATTTAGATGCACTCACTAACAATTTAAATTTTTACCGCAGTAAGCTAGCTCCCGGTACCAAAATGATGGTAATGGTCAAAGCTTTTGCCTATGGAAGTGGCAGCCACCAGATTGCTCAACTACTTCAATACCACCGTGTCGATTATCTTGGAGTTGCCTATACTGATGAGGGAGTGGAACTAAGACAGCATGGCATCTACCTGCCCATAATGGTAATGAACCCAACTCCGGAAGTTTTTGAAACTTTGATCGAATACCAGCTAGAACCCGAAATCTATAGTTTGGCATTGTTAAGGCAATTTGATCATCATCTAATATTGAGAAAGAAAAGTGTTTCTATTCATTTGAAATTGGATACTGGCATGCACCGATTGGGTTTGCTGGAAAAAGATCTGTCTCAGGTGATCAAAATATTAAAACAAAACAAAAACATTAAAATTGCAAGCGTTTTTAGCCATCTGGCAGGAGCGGACAAACAGTCGCTAAATGATTTTTCGCATCAACAAGCTACCCTATTTAATAAGATGGTTAAGTATTTGGAGGTCAATGCTAAAGTTAGACCCATTAAACATCTGTTGAATTCTCCAGGCATCTCAAGGTTTCCACAGTACCATTACCAAATGGTGAGATTGGGAATTGGACTTTATGGTGTTGATACCACCGGCCAAAAACAACATCAACTACAACCTATTGGTAAATTAAAGACCACCATTTCCCAGATCAAATCAGTTAAAAAGGGCCAGACCGTCGGATATGGAAGAAAGGGCAAGGCATCCAAAGATCTTCAAATTGCAGTTATTGGAATTGGATATGCCGATGGATTCGATCGCGGCTTTAGCAATGGGGTGGGTAAAGTGAAAATCAACGGAAGAATAGCTCCCATCATTGGCAATGTATGCATGGATATGAGCATGGTGGACATCACTGGAATAGAAGCAGTAGAAGGAGATGAGGTAATTATCTTTGGTACTGAACCTTCAATAGATCAATTGGCTTCAGCCATCCACACCATTCCGTACGAAATATTGACCAAGGTCAGCGAAAGGGTGAAACGGGTTTATTATACCGAATAGGGTATACAATATTTTCCAATACACCATTCCAGATTTTTTAAGGCGGCATAGTATAATTTTCAGTTATATGCCATCTTTACCAGCCATTATTAACATCACTGATAATGCCCATCGGATCATTGGTTAATATGCTGGCAGTTATTGTTGGAAGTTTATTCGGCCTTTTATTGGGCCAAAGATTTCCCGAAAATATCAGAAGGATCAGTATTAAAGGGATAGGACTTTGCACTTTGCTCATTGGAACTCAAATGGCTCTCAAAGTGGAAAACATTCTTTTGGTCATTTTAAGTGTACTGTTAGGGGGTATTTTAGGAGAGTTCTTAAACCTGCAATCAAAATTCGAGCAACTGGGTGATCTGTTGAAAAAACGGCTTCCTATTAAAAATGAAAGATTTACTGAAGGTTTGATCACCACCTTTATTTTATTTTGTGTAGGGTCTTTAACTATCGTGGGGGCCTTGGAAGAAGGATTGAGGAACGATCCCACTTTACTTTATACCAAATCCGTGCTGGATGGTTTTTCATCAATTGTTTTCGCTTCGGTTTACGGTATCGGAGTGTTGTTTTCAGCTTTTCCCCTTATTATATTCCAAGGAGGTATTACCCTACTGGCAGGAAAGGTGGAACCCTATTTAACTGACATGGTGATCAATCAACTTTCTGCAACTGGTGGAATTTTAATCGTTGGTTTGGGTTTTAATCTGTTGGAGATGCAAAATCTAAAAATTACCAATTTTCTACCCGCCCTGATCATAATTATTTTTTTAAGTTTGGTTTTTTGATCTCTTCTGGATGAATAGTGGATTTTCACATAATATGAGACTTGGCGTACTTGGCGGAGGCCAATTGGGTCGAATGCTGATTCAATCAGCCATCGATTTCAATCTGGAAATTTGGGTGCTCGATCCGGATCCCCAAGCTCCTTGTCATCATCTGGCTTCCAAATTCGTGAACGGCTCAATCACCGATTATGAGACAGTGGTAAAGTTTGGCCAATCTTGTGATCTGGTGACCATTGAAATTGAAAATGTTAACACCGATGCCTTAAAATACTTGGAAAGTAAAGGCATAAAGGTATATCCACAACCCGAAATCATTGAATTGATTAAGGATAAGGCTCAACAAAAAAGATTTTTCGAAAAAAATGCATTCCCGACCGCACCTTTTGTGGAGGTGGAAAACAGGTCAGAAATTGCAAGGCACCAAACTTTCTTTCCAGCGGTCAATAAATTAAAAAGGGAGGGTTATGATGGACGTGGAGTGCAAATTGTTCACACTCCCGACGATCTGGATTTAGCATTCGATGCTCCTGGTATTTTGGAAAAACTGGTAGACATCAAAAAAGAGATAGCGGTCATTGTGGCAAGAAAACAAAATGGTGACACGGTTTCATATCCGGTAACTGAATTGGTATTTCATCCTCAAGCCAATTTGGTGGAATACCTGTTTTCCCCGGCAGATCTTTCAACTGAATTAGAAGAAGAAGCGCAAAAGTTAGCCCTCAATATTATAGGGAAATTGGATATGGTTGGTCTGTTAGCGGTAGAGATGTTTCTTGATTCAAATGATCAAATCCTGGTC
>JAPUIM010000394.1 GCA_027297025.1 Bacteroidota bacterium
CTTCCCCATCTTGGTTATCAGAGAATTATCTTGAATGGCTCCCAAAGTCATTTGTCGAGGGAAGCTAATAGTGCTGTCCAAACGCATACCCAATCCCCATTCCGCATCCATAGCAATCATCAAGGGTATTTTGGCTAATCGTTGAAATCGGTTGGTAAGTTGAGCTTGTCTTACCGGACCACCTTGAAAGAAAACAAGACCTCCGACATGGAAATTCTTTATCAGCGCCTCCAGGTCCTGATAATAACTCTCATATTTATTGGAATAGGCGGCTACCATAAATAATTGTCCAATTTTTTGATCAGAAGTGAGTGAATTAAAAACGCTATCTACCCATTGCTTTTGTAGCGACGGATGTGGAGTATCAAAGAGATTTTGTGCCTCCGAAACCATAAAAAAGCCTGTTAAACAAGAAATTAGGGCCACAACTTTTTTGATCATCGAGGCGTTAACTTTTATGAATGGTATAGAAAAAAACGTAACTTTGATTCGTCGTCTAAGATAAATTAAAATATGAAATTACCGTCTCTGTTTAAAACCCCTAGACCTCAGCAATTCAAAGTTACCCCCAGGTATTACGATCCCATCAAGGAAGATATTAAGGCAAGAACTGAGAGGATTAAAGCTGAATTAAACTTGGAGAATAACTCGGACTACCAGTCGAATATCTCCGGAGCTTTTAATCGAAGGGCAAAACAAAACCGACAGGCAAGTATCCTTCAGATGGTATTGATCACCGTATTCCTGATTATTGGATTCGGTTATATTTATTATGGTAATGACATTTTCTATTTTATTCTCTTGATGATACCCATTTATTTTTATTTCCGAATCAAGAAGTTCAAGTTTTAATGTCCGACCTGATAAGGCTTCTTCCTGATTCTATAGCCAATCAAATCGCTGCCGGAGAGGTAGTCCAAAGACCGTCTTCAGTGGTCAAAGAATTATTGGAGAACGCCATTGATGCTGGAGCAGGTAAGATCAAAGTAATCATCAAGGAAGCAGGAAAGAGTCTGATTCAGGTCATCGACGATGGTAGTGGTATGTCAGAGATGGATGCCCGTATGAGCTTTGAAAGGCATGCCACTTCCAAAATACAACGATCGGAAGATCTATATGCCATTAAAACATTGGGGTTTAGAGGAGAGGCCTTGGCATCAGTAGCCGCGGTTGCACAGGTGGAGATGAAAACCAAACTGCAACAGCAAGATCTGGGCACTCGAATTGTGGTAGAGGGATCGGAGACTAAAATACAAGAACCCATATCTACCGTCGACGGCACTTCTGTGAGTGTAAAAAATCTGTTTTATAATGTTCCGGCTCGCAGGAATTTTTTGAAATCCAACCCGGTAGAGATGAAGCATATCATGGAGGAATTTATCCGGGTGTCTTTGTCCTATCATGATATCGCATTTACTCTCCACCAAAACGATCTGGAGATTTATAGTTTACCTTATGGGAAGCTTAGCCAAAGAATTGTTAATATTTACAGTAGGAGCTACCAACAACAATTGGTGTCTTGCCAGGAGGATACCGAGATCATCAGTATCAAAGGATACATTGGCAAACCGGCATTTGCAAAAAAAACCAGGGGGGAACAGTTCTTCTTTGTAAATAAAAGATACATCAGGAGCAATTATCTTAACCATGCAGTGACCAATGCTTATGAAGGACTATTGCCAGCTGATAGTCACCCTTTTTATGTTTTGTTCATAGAAATAGAACCCAGCCATATTGATATTAATGTGCATCCTGCAAAGGCTGAAATAAAGTTTGATGATGAAAGACTCATTTATGGAATAGTGAGGGCTGCCGTAAAACAGTCGTTGGGGACTCACAATATTACTCCCTCAATTGATTTTGATTTTGATGTCAATTTTAAAACTGCTCAATCGGCCAGGGTGGACCTGAAAACAAAGATCGCTGAAAAGAATTACCAGCAATTCAGAAATGTTCCTTTGGATGATAGAAATCGTGAAAATTGGGAGAAACTATTTGCAGGAGCTTCCAAAGAATCATGGTGGAGTTCCGGTATTCGGGAAGAGGTTGACCCAAGTGGGCAAGGTGTGGTTAAACATCCTTCGGCTTTGAAATTTGAAAGTGCTGCACATACACTTGACTCCAAGGAGGTTGATCAAACCAAACACTCTTCCGAGTACCAAGAAATCACTGCTTTTCAAATGCATAATAGCTACATATTTACCCCTATAAAATCAGGGGTAATGATCATTGATCAAAGTTCTGCACATGAACGAGTTTTGTACGATCGTTTTATTTCATACCTGGAAAACCAAGGCAGTATCTCTCAACAGTTATTGTTTCCTTTCAAGATTGAACTAAACCCTTCCGATTTTTCTCTCGTAATGGAAATAGAAGATGAGATCAAGGCTTTAGGTTTCCAATTTGAAACCTTTGGGAAAAATACCATTTCCATTAATGGGGCCCCTTCCGATGTAGATGCCAATCAAAAGGAATTATTTGAGGGGTTATTGGAGCAATTCAAAAAAAACAAATCGGAACTTTCATTGGATAATAGGGAAAATCTGGCCAGGTCGCTGGCGAAGCGTTCATGTTTAAAACCAGGTCAAAGACTTGATTTAAAGGAGATGAATATTTTGATCGACCAATTGTTTGCCTGTGCCAATCCTAATTATGCTCCAAATGGACAGTTGACTTTTTTTATAGTAGATTTAGAGAAAATCCAGAAATTCTTCAAATAGCGTTTATTTAACCAGTTATTTAGATGTTTGGCAACCTTA
>JAPUIM010000395.1 GCA_027297025.1 Bacteroidota bacterium
AGCATCCGCAGCTTTAGCCAACCGTCGGGCAATTTCTGTTTTTCCCACCCCCGTAGAACCTATCATCAAAATATTATTGGGCACGATCTCGCTTTTGATCTCCGACTTCACATTCATTCTTCTCCACCTATTCCTCAAAGCAATAGCCACGTTTCTTTTGGCATCCTTTTGCCCGATGATGTATTTATCCAATTCAGATACGATCTGCCTTGGGGTTAAGTATTTATCCTCTATCATGAGTATTAATTTAGATATTTTGTTCTTGAATTATTTGTTTTTTCTTAAACAGGGCGCCTAAATTGCTGGTCATAGTAAAATAGTTGGTGCCCCCGGCAGGGTGGTATAAATTTCGGGTGTAGGCAAATTCAAATGCTTTGATCCTGAACATAAAACCAAATGAAAAACCTGCTCCCCCGGAATTTTGTTGGACTCTTAATTCTCTTCGCAACAAATGATTATAGCCTCCTCGTAAATTGAAATTTTTACTGAGAATAACTTCCATACCAAAGTTGAGATGTCTGAAAATTTTATCCACCGTACTTGGTTCCTCCTTGCCCGGCTCTCCATCTCCAGTTGGATCAAAAAAAGCAATATCGGCTTGATAGAGGTTATAAACAGTAAAAGAAAATCGAACCGGCATATGTTCCGGCTTGAAAGATGTCCCCAATTGTACATCGAAAGGCAAATCCGAATCACTTTGGTCGGTATAGTCGCTGATGAGTACACCAAAATTCTTAATTACCAAACCCAATGTCCAATCACGGGTTGGGTGGATAAAAGTGCCACCCAAATCTAACATAAGGGCAGTAGCCCCAAAAGAAGCTATCGAAGAGTGAGCCAATGTTAATGTCCCGCCCAGTCCAAAATTGCCGATACTATGACTATGGGAGATCATAAAAGCAAATTCGCTTGCACCAAATTCTCCGGTTGGAGCACCGGTAGCGTCATACCCTTCGAAATCACCATAGTCGAAATATCTCAAACCAAATCCCCATAATCCATATTTCTCAAAATTTTTAGCGTAGGACAAGGTAGAGTTGTTTATATCTGCCAGATAAGCTTGATAGTTAATTGAAAAATGATCCGACATATCTGCATTAAGTAGTGCAGGATTGGAAATAAACATATTAACATCCTGGTCATAAAGACTCACATTTACACCACCTAATGCAGCGGTTCGTGAATTTGTAGGAATATTCAAAAACTCAAGAGATCGCTGTCCACCAACTTGGGCCCAGGAACTGAAGCATACTGATATTGCACAAATTGTCCTTAACCACATACAATATTACTTGGTAGGATTATAAACAGCGGTAGAATCCAAAAGAGATCAATTTACAATTATTTCATTTATCCATCACTTTTTCATCCTCCAGGACAAAATGCATGGGATTCGCTACTTTTTCGTCTAGCAGAGCCAGGGATATCACCTGATCAACCTTATCCACATAGTGGATCTTTATATTTTCAATATATAAAGGATTGATCTCTTCAATATCCTTTCGGTTGCGAGAGCAAAGGATCACTTCTTTGATACCCGCTCTTCTAGCAGCCAGTATCTTTTCCTTAACCCCTCCCACCGGTAGTACACGCCCTCTTAAGGTAATCTCACCGGTCATAGCCATTCTCTCTTTAACCCTCCATTGAGTGTAGATAGAGGTTAAGGAGGTAAATATAGTGATTCCCGCGGATGGCCCATCTTTGGGCACTGCTCCTGCAGGAACGTGAATATGCAGATCGTACCGATCAAATACCCGATGATCCAACCCCCACTTTTCAGCGTTGGATCTTAGATATGACAAAGCTGCTACTGCTGACTCCTTCATCACATCGCCTAACTGTCCGGATAAAGTCAATTTACCCTTGCCACGACTCAAACTGGACTCAATGAACAATATCTCTCCTCCTACAGGAGTCCAGGCTAAACCGGTTACCACACCGGGGAATTGATTGTCCTGATAATACTCGTTATCAAATATTTCCGCTCCCAGGATCTTTTTTACATCACTTCCACCGATCCTTTTTGAACTAGCTTCTTCAAGCGCTATTGACTTGGCCACATTTCTAATCACCGACCCAATCTTTCTCTCCAAACTTCTGACACCCGACTCTTTAGTGTATCCTTCAATCAATTTTATTAGGGCAGATTTGTTCAGTTGTACTTGAGCAGCTTTTAGTCCATGTTCATTGCGCTGCTTGGGTATTAGATGTTTTTGGGCTATCTGGATCTTTTCTTCCTGTGTGTATCCGGTAATTTCAATTATTTCCATCCTATCCCTTAATGCCGGATGGATCGTATCCAAAGAATTAGCTGTGGCAATAAATAAAACCTTGGAAAGATCATAATCCACTTCCAGGTAATTGTCTGAGAAAGAATGATTTTGTTCCGGATCCAACACCTCCAACAAAGCGGAAGCCGGGTCACCTCTGAAGTCAGCGCTCACCTTGTCAATTTCGTCCAAAATAAATACTGGATTGGAGCTTTTAGACTTTTGAATATTGCGAATAATTTTTCCGGGCATCGCGCCAATATAAGTTTTTCTATGGCCTCTAATTTCGGCTTCATCATGCAGCCCGCCTAGTGACATTCTGACATACTTTCGGTTGAGAGCGTTGGCAATAGATTTACCCAACGAAGTTTTACCCACACCAGGAGGTCCGTATAAACACAATATGGGACCACGCATGTCTTGCTTTAATTTCAATACAGCCAAGAATTCGATGATCCGGTCCTTTACCTTATCCAGTCCATAGTGATCTTTATCCAGGACTTTCTTGGCACGATTCAAGTCGAAATTATCTTTGGTAAAATCATTCCAGGGAAGTTCTACCAATAACTCAGCATAATTCATGGCCAGAGGATAATCTGGTGCAGCAGGATTCATTCGTAATAACTTATCCAACTCCTTACCAAAATGTTCAGCAACTTCAGCAGACCAATTTTTTTTAAGTCCTTTAGCTCTTAATGTCTCAACTTCCTGATCCGGACCATCATATCCAAGTTCATCCTGAAGCACTTTTATTTGTTGGCGCAAATAATAATCCCTCTGTTGCTGATCTATGTCAGAGTGAACCTTGTTGTGAATTTCCTGCTTTATTTCCAACATTTGGATATCCTTCATCATGTATTCCAGTAATACTGTGGCCCTTTTAATACCATCATTGATTTCCAACAAACGTTGTTTATCCGATACCTCAGCATTGATGTTTGAAGACAAAAAATGAGTTAAAAAGCTGGAACTCTCAATATTATCTAGAGCTATTTGGGCTTCCCTGGGTATATCGGGATTTAACCGAAGTATTTTGGTAGCAGCATCTCTTAATGATTGAATGATCGCCTTGGTCTCTTTTTTAGTTTGGTTGGGAAATTCTTCCTTAACAAGTTTGATCCTGGCGGTAATGAAAGGATCCTCTTGAATGATAGACTCTATCTCGAACCGGTTCTTCCCCTGAATTATAATAGTAGTATTTCCATCGGGTAGAATAAGCATCTTAATGATTCTGGCAACAGTCCCTATACCAAAAATATCCTTAACCCCTGGTTCTTCTATCTTGCTATTCTTTTGGGCAGTTACCCCGATAACGCGATTTCCCTTATAGGCTTTCTTAACCAAACGAATGGACTTTAGCCGGCCTACTGTGATAGGAATCACCACACCGGGGAATAAAACGGTGTTTTTTATAGGCAAGATAGGTAACTCGTTCGGTAGATCCTTTTCTTTAAAACCAACCTCATTATCGGGAGAAATTAGTTGTACCAGTTCTTCCGATTCTTCATTTACCAAATCACTTAATAAATAAGGATTAAATTGCAGTTCCGTAAAATCATCCATTAGTGCATTCCTCTGTCATATTGGCACAATATATGCCTGTTAGTTATACACGCCTTTATTTGCAAGACCTATGCCAAATATTCATTTGATCCGAGACTATGATAAATTTGTTTCTCAATACTAACGTTAAATAATGTGCTATTTTGTTAAATTGGTTGGATAAATGCATCCCCGGACCTTACTCATATCACTAATCATTTTCACTGCCTTGGCAGCACCCTCCATTGGATTGGGACAGATTTTTAAAAAAAAGAATAAAGAGGACAAACTGGATCAAAGTCAACCCCTCCCTCAAGAAATATTTGAATTCAAGAATGTAAACAAGATACCTTTTTATTTTAATAGGGGAACCTATAAGAAAATATATGAATTGGATGAACAAAAGTCATGGGTAGACCTTTATGATAAACTCAAAACATATGTGACAAATTTTGGAATCCAAAACTTCTACAAAGACACTTATTTGCTATGGCGTTTTGCCAAATTGACTGAATTATTCGGTGAAATGGAGGATGCCAAACGACTATATAAATTAGTATTAAAACACCATCGCGATGATATAGATGTAAAGGCAATTGAACTTTACTTTGACTCACTCAACCAGAATGATATCGATTATTATGTGCCATTGGATTATTATTACGAATTAGTGGAATATCGCAAGGAAGTCGATACTCTGCGTCCACCCAGGGGCGTGCTGCTTAATATGGGAAGTAACATAAATTCTAATCTTTCAGATTATGGGCCAACCTTAGGGTTAAATAATAACATGCTGTTACTGACCTCTAAAAGAAATGTAGTAATTAGGAGCCTGGCAGAAGTTGAGAACGAGGATATCTTTTTTTCAAAATACAACGACGGAGTATGGGATGAATCGGAACCACTGAAGGAAATTAATACCCCGTTTAATGAAGGTTCGGCCTGTCTAAGTAGAAATGGACAAATCCTTTTTTTCTCAAGATGTAAATCGCCAGGTTCATATGGTAACTGCGATCTTTTTGTTGCTCAAATGCGAAAAGACAGTACTTGGGGAAATATTCAAAATCTGGGTTTTAATGTGAATAGCATTGCCTGGGACTCACATCCTTCATTATCACACACCGATGACACCCTTTATTGTGCTCCCGACCGGATTGGTGGATTCGGTTTATCCCACATCTATTTTACCTACCGCCGAGAGGATGATAGCTGGACTCCGGCAC
>JAPUIM010000396.1 GCA_027297025.1 Bacteroidota bacterium
GTATGATCAAACGCAGTCGGGAAGTGGCCAGTAGCATGAGTAAGGGAATCCAATTTTTATTCAAGAAGAACAAAATAGATCATATAGCCGGGTTTGCCAGGCTCAAGAAAAATAAAACCGTGGAAGTGGAGGATGAAAAAGGTGCAAAAACTGATTTCACAGCAGATCATATCATAGTCGCCACCGGAGGAAGGTCGACGGAACTTCCCAACCTACCCATCGACAATAAAAAGATCATTGGTTACCGAAAAGCCATGATCTTGGATAAAAGGCCCAATTCCATGGTAGTAGTGGGTTCGGGGGCTATCGGAGTGGAATTCGCCTATTACTATCATACCCTGGGTACTAAGGTGACAGTTGTAGAATTTTTGCCCAATGTTGTACCGGTAGAGGACGAAGAAATCTCCAAACAATTAGAACGCACTTTTAAGAAATCCGGCATGAACATAATGACCAGTTCGGAAGTAACTGCAGTAGATACCAAAGGGAAAAAATGCAAAGTCACAGTAAAGACCCCCAAAGGGGAAGAGCAACTGGAGTGTGACATTGTACTGTCCGCGGTAGGAATCTCGACCAATCTGGAGGGCATCGGATTGGAAGAAGTAGGGGTGGCTACGGATAAGGGCAAGGTGATAGTAGATGATTATTACAAGACCAACATCCCAGGAATCTATGCAATTGGAGATATTGTACATGGTCCCGCACTGGCCCATGTGGCCTCCGCAGAAGGTATTCTCTGCGTTGAAAAAATCACCGGTGAAAATCCCGAGCCTTTGGATTACAATAACTTGCCCGGGTGTACCTATTGTCAACCGGAGATTGCTTCAGTGGGTTACACTGAGAAAGCAGCCAAAGAAGCTGGTTACGATATCAAAGTGGGTAAATTTCCCTTCTCCGCTTCGGGTAAGGCAAAAGCTGCTGGAGTTAGTGATGGTTTTGTTAAAGTTATATTTGATGCCAAATACGGCGAATGGTTAGGCGCCCATATGATCGGTGCCAATGTTACCGAGTTGATCGCTGAGGTGGTAGCTGCACGGAAGTTGGAGACCACCGGCCATGAAATCATTAAATCGGTGCATCCGCACCCTACCATGTCAGAAGCGGTTATGGAGGCCACGGCCGCAGCTTTTGGTGAGGTGATCCATTTGTAAAAATTATAACTCATTGAGCCGACCTAACCATCAAAAATATTCAGAACAGGAATTAATCGCCCAATTAATTGCTCAAGATAAACTGGCCTTAGAGTATTTGTATGATCATTTCTCCCAAGCACTATACGGAATTATTCTAAGGATTGTCGGTTCAGAAAACATAGCTCAGGAAGTTTTACAAGATGTGATACTTAAAGTATGGAACAACATTGGCTCCTATGATTCTAAAAAAGGACGCCTATTTACCTGGTTACTTAATTTGGCCCGTAATCAAGCTATCGACAAACTAAGGTCAAAAGAAATTCAAAGACAGATAAAAACTGACCGGCTGGGAAATACCGTATATATACTGGACCAGGCCAAAAGTGAATATCCCATTAAAGAGGATAGTATCGGGATCAAGGAGTTGTTGGAAAGACTTGTCCCTGAACAACGAATAGTGGTGGAATTGGTGTATTTCCAAGGATATACCCAATCAGAAATATCCAAGGAATTTGATATTCCTTTGGGAACTGTAAAAACGAGACTTCGGTATGCGTTGATTGCATTAAGGAAAATTTTAAACTAGTATATTGAATATTCAGGAATACATATCTACAGGAATATTGGAGGCCTACATTTTGGATGATCTTTCCCAGACTGAAAATGTGGAGGTTGAAAAGCTGGCCAATGAATATCCAGAAATACGAGATGAAATTGCCAGGATCGAGGAGACGCTGCAGATTATTGCCGAAAAAACCAAAGAATCTATACCAGAAGCATTGAAGGCGCAGATCCTGGACTCAACGATTGGTCCAGTGGGGTTACAAGGAGATGTAGAAAAAAACTTGGGGAAAACATCAATACTTACCCAGGTTGAACCAGTGACCAGCCCTACAAAATGGCGGTACCTGGTGGCCGCTTCCATTAGCCTGGCTACCTTAGCTTCAATCGCAGCGGTTGTATTTTATATCAATTGGAAAGAGGTGGAACAGGAACGGGATGATTTGATTGCCCAAAATCAAAGATTAGCGGATAATATTCAGCAGGTAGATCGTGACTTAAAGCATTTAAGCAATGACTATAATATTATAAACAAAAAGAATTTCCAAAAGATCGCTTTGGAGGGTTTGGAAATTTCTCCGGAGTCCCTGGCATTTATTTATTGGAATCGCTCCACCCAGAAGGTCTATTTGAATGTTAATTCCCTCCCCATACCCGATCGGGATCTACAGTATCAACTATGGGGCATTATTGATGGAAAACCGGTTGATGCTGGAATATTTGAAGTGAATTTGAGCGGGCTGCAGAGAATGAAAGATATCGCTGGTGCATCAGCCTTTGCTGTGACATTGGAACCAAAAGGTGGGAGTAAAAGTCCCACAATGGATCAAATGTATATTATCGGGAATGTCTAGTCAGTTTCGGATTTATTCGGCGCTGATCCCTAGCTGTTTCTAAGTGCCTCTTGGATCTTTTCGACAGTTAATGGCCCCAATTCAAAAGCGCTTTGCGCCGCTTGTTCCAAAAACTTCCGGCTTCTTAAATGATCGCCGGATGCTTGAAATATCAACCCCATATGATACAGTGTGGTGGGTTCATAGGTCTTTCCTTCCACATATTGTTTTATAATTTCGACAGCTCTCTCATAATTACCCCTATTATAATGA
>JAPUIM010000397.1 GCA_027297025.1 Bacteroidota bacterium
ATGAAGGATGCTGGTTGTAGGAATCTCAAGGAATACAATGCCAAATTTGTAAACCGACGGCTTAATCCGGAAAAAGGACACCGGTTTTTACCCTATATCGTGTTGGTAATAGATGAGCTAGCCGGGCTATAGGTCCTTCAACTGCCTTTCCCGCAGTCATCATAAGGTCGGCCAGCTCATCAATTACCAACACGATATAAGGTAAAAACCGGTGTCCTTTCTCCGGACTAAGCTGTCGGTTTACAAATTTGGCATTATATTCCTTGAGATTCCTACAACCTGCATCCTTCATTAACCCATACCGTTTTTCCATTTCGATACACAACGAGTTCAATGTATTGACCACCGATTTGGTATCGGTAATAATGGCTTCTTCGCTATTGGGAATTTTGGCCAAAAAATGTCTTTCGATCTTATTAAATAGGGTGAGTTCTACCTTTTTCGGGTCTACCAATACAAATTTGAGCTGAGAAGGATGTTTTTTATATATCAGTGATGCCAAGATTACATTCAATCCAACTGACTTACCTTGACCGGTGGCACCTGCCATAAGCAGGTGAGGCATTTTAGCTAAGTCAGTCACAAATACTTCATTGGAGATTGTTTTTCCCAAAACCACAGGCAATTCTTTATCACTGGTCATGAACTTATCGGTAGAAAGGACCGAACGAATGGTCACCATTTCCCTGTTTTTATTAGGTACTTCTATACCGATGGTACCCTTACCGGGAATAGGAGCTATGATCCGGATACCCAGGGCTGATAGATTTAAGGCAATATCATCTTCAAGGTTCTTAATTTTGGAGATCTTGATACCTGCATCCGGTACAATTTCATATAAGGTGACGGTCGGACCAATTGTGGCTTTTATGCTGGATATACCTATCTTAAAATTGATAAGTGTTTCAATTATCTTGTCCTTGTTTTGTTCTAATTCGTCTTTGGTTACTTGAGCTTTTGAGGCAGTATGTTGGTTGAGTAGATCCAAGGTGGGATATTTGTAAGATCCCAAATCAAGAGTGGGGTCGTAGTTTTCAATTTTATCACCGACTTTCTCTTCGATGACCTCTTCATTTATACTGAACTCAGGCTCATTTACCGGTGAAGGATCAACCTCCGAACTTGAAGGGGTCACATCCAATTTAAGTTTATCCGACACTTCTGCGTCTTCTGGTTTTTCAATATTTTTAACCGTCCATGATTCCAACTCTTTTTGACCATCTACCGTTTCCTGTTCATCAGTGGGGGGCGTTTTAGGTGTATTAGCTAAAGTGGGATCGGTCAGACTGGCATTTGCTGGGCCCGACTTGGAACTGAAACTAAAAAGGGAAGTGATGTTGAAGAAATAAATAAGGAATACTAAAAGGGCAAATACTAAAAACAAAAAAGTGCCTTTTCCTAAAATGCTGTGAAAAAGTACAGATAATTCAAAACCCACTCCTCCACTTAAGAAACTCCATGATGTCAAGTCCATGGTGTCCAACGAAAAATAACCTAGTAATAGACTTAACCAGAACATGAAGAATACGGAGAAAACAAAGGCTCTGGTTAGAGGTACCAAAGTTTTCTTAAACACAATTTTAAATCCTGATAAGAACAGCAATGGCGGTATAAAAAAGGTAGCAAGGCCAAACCACTTGAAAATGAAAAAATGAGCAGATAAGGCACCCATCAACCCTAACCAGTTTCTTGCCTCTAAGCCCAATACTTTTAACCCATCCTGCCCCACCGCTTCCACCACGCTTTGGTCAGCTTTTCCAGTAAATAAGTAGGACAGAAAAGCGATAAAAAGGAATATCGCAGTGATAAGTAAGAAAAAACCAAAAGCTAAATGGAATTTTCGGTCTTTTAAGAAGCTTTTTTTTGTCTCTGACTTACCCTTACCCCTCCCAGAACTTTTAAAGGTATTAGATTTATTAGTGTTGTTTGCCATTCAATCCTTTAAAGCCACGAAATTAATTAAATAAACCCAATAATAGTAAGATAATTTAAGCACAGAAATATTAATTTTCCTTAGGTTCAGCCAACAATGCTTTATTAATATTTTGGATCAATGATGGGCCTTGGTAGATAAACCCGGTATATATCTGCACTAGTGTTGCCCCTGCATCCATTTTTTCTATAGCATCCTGGGCCGAGCCTATCCCTCCCACGCCAATGATTGGAACAGATTCCCCCAATCCCTGGCGAAGGGTTCTTATTACTTGGGTAGATCTTTCTTTCAGGGCTTGACCGCTCAATCCTCCCTGGCCGATTTTCTCTAGGTCATCAGATTCAGTGGACAAATTTTCCCTGGCGATAGTAGTGTTGGTGGCTATTACCCCATCGATATTTGTTTCCTTTACAATTTCTATTACATCATTTAACTGCTGCTGGTTTAGATCCGGAGCAATTTTTAATAGTAAAGGCTTGGGACTGTCCTTGGAATGATTTAGTTGTTGCAGACCAGCAAGCAACGCTTTTAACGGTTCTTTTTCCTGCAGCTGCCTCAAATTGGGAGTATTTGGAGAGCTTACGTTCACCACAAAGTAATCCACCCAAGGATATAACTCTTCAAAGCATATTTTATAATCATTCAGAGCATCTTGATTGGGAGTAGACTTATTTTTTCCAATGTTTCCCCCAATGATGATAGAAGATCTGCTACTTCTAATTCGTTGGACCGCGGATTGTACGCCCTGGTTGTTAAAACCCAAACGATTGACCATGGAGTGATCTTTAGGTAACCGAAAAATTCTTGGTTTGGGATTTCCCTGCTGTGGTTTGGGAGTTAAGGTCCCAATTTCAATGAATCCAAAACCCATATGTGACAAAACCTCTATCCAGCGCCCATCTTTATCAAATCCGGCAGCTAATCCTACCGGATTGGAAAAATTTAGGCCCCAGATCCGTTTCTCCAGTTTGGGATGCTGCAATTGAAAACTCCGGTTAAGCAGAAATTTTATACCAGGAATCCGAACCAACCAGTTGAAAAGGTTCATTATAAAATAATGAATTGATTCGGGATCGAAGAGGAATAAGATAGGCCTTATAACAGATTTGTACACCATCCGGTGGGTTTTATTTGGCAAAGGTAGAATGAAATGATGAAAATTGAAATTGGTGATCTACTAGCTGCGAGGATGAAATTCCTGGATGACCTGTTTGAGATACTCCCGATCCAGGTGGGTGTAGATTTCAGTGGTGGTAATGGATTCATGACCCAGCATTTCCTGTACGGCTCTGAGATCCGCACCTCCTTCTATCAAATGAGTGGCAAACGAATGACGAAAAGTGTGAGGGCTGATATTTTTTTTGAGGCCTATTTTTTTTGCCATGTCCTTAACAATATTAAAAATCATTACCCTTGACAATTTGGTGCCTCTGCGATTAAGAAAAACAAAACTTTCATTTCCCGTCTTTATTTCAATATGGCACCTGATCTCATCGGTATAGATCTTAATGAATTTCAAGGCCTCTTTACCGATGGGCACCAATCGCTCTTTACTGCCCTTACCCAGCACCCTTAGGAAACCTATATCGAAATAAACATTGTTAAGTTTTAGCTCGATTAGCTCGGTGACCCTCAATCCCGAACTATACAAAGTTTCCAACATAGCACGGTTTCGTGTACCTTCCGGTGTGGACAAGTCAATGGCCTGTAAAAGATTTTCAATCTCATGAAAATTTAAAGTATCAGGAAGTTTTCTTCCCAATTTTGGTCCTTCTATCAAAGCTGAAGGATCGTTTTCCAAATCCCCTTCAAAGTTTAAATATTTAAAGAAGGATTTAATTCCGGATAAGATGCGGGCCTGAGAATGAGCGGTCAGTCCCAGTTCATTTACATATTCCAAAAAATCCTGCAGGTGAATGGTAGTAATGGAAAGGGGGGATTGTGGAAGCCCTTTTAACTGGGTGAATTGATTCAATTTTTCCACATCACCAATATAAGCCGATACTGAATTTGGAGCCAGTGAGCACTCTATCCGCAGATAACTTTCAAATTGTTTGATATAATAATCCCAATTCATCAATAATGCTTAATATTGAGAATAGAAGAAACTTATCTTGTTAAGTTAAGACGGAAAAATGAAAATACTTATCCTTAACGGCCCCAATTTAAATCTGGTGGGCACCAGAGAGAAATCCGTTTATGGAGAAAAAGATTTTGATTCATTCCTGGAAACGCTGAGAGACCAAAATCAAGAAATCGATATTGATTATTACCAATCCAACCTGGAAGGTGAAATCATAAATAAAATGCACGAAGTGGGATTTAGTTTTGATGGCATTATTTTTAATGGGGGTGGATATACTCATACTTCAGTTGCCATTGCCGATGCCATTGCTGCTATTACTACACCGGTGCTGGAAGTCCATATTACGAATTTATATGCCAGAGAAGAATATCGCCATCTGAGTCTTACCGGAAAAAATTGTGTGGGTGTCATTACCGGTCTGGGATTGGAAAGTTATGAATTGGCAATAAGGCACTTCTCCAGGCATTTATGAGGAAGTGCATTTCTTTTTATCCCGGTCCTTCCAAGGTACACGAAAAAGTCCCAAGGTATGTGTTAGACGCCTACCAAAAAGGGATCCTCAGCATCAATCACAGGAGTCCTGAATTTGAAGAACTTTTTCAGAAAACCACCCAACTGTTAAAAAAAAAGCTTCAAATACCTGAGGAATTCAATATTTATTTCACCTCATCAGCTACTGAGTGTTGGGAAATAATTGCCCAATCTTTAACTGAAATACAGAGCTTTCATTTGTATAATGGAGCTTTTGGAGAAAAATGGCACAACTACACTAAGAAATTGGGAGTGACAACCTCACACTATCAGTTTGAGGCTCAACAAATTCTTGAGGTTAATAATCTAAATGTC
This sequence comes from Bacteroidota bacterium, assembly GCA_027297025.1. Lineage (GTDB taxonomy): Bacteria > Bacteroidota > Bacteroidia > Cytophagales > Cyclobacteriaceae > JAPUIM01. The sequence continues at coordinate 4,866 of JAPUIM010000397.1, forward strand.
CCGGATGAAGCAAAGATCATCTGTCTGACCCAAAATGAAACCTCCAACGGTACCCAGTTGAGTAATGAAATAATACACCAACTACGTGAGAATTATCCGGAGAAACTATTGGCTGTAGATGCTACTTCCTCACTTGGAGGTATCAAGTTAAATATTGCTTCCGCTGATATTTGGTTTGCCTCTGTACAGAAGTGTTTGGGATTACCCGCCGGAATGGCACTACTGATATGCAGCCCCCAAGCTTTGGAGAAAGCCCAATCATTGGGTGAAAATAACCATTACAATAGCTTATTGTTCATTGCCGAAAATGCGGAGAAATACCAGACCCCATATACCCCCAATGTGATGAATATTTATTTGTTGATGAGGACTCTAGAGAAAAGGCCTAAAATCACCAACATAGACCGTGAAATAAAAAGGCGGTATAAGCAGTGGGTAGACTATTTCAATGGCTTGGATCGATTTAAAATGTTTATTCCTAATGACCTGGTAAGGTCCCGCACGGTTATTACGGTGGAGGCCGACCCAACGACAATTGGCGACACTAAGGAACGGACCAAATCCGCAGGATTCATCTTGGGCAATGGGTATGGCCTCTTAAAAAACACTACTTTTAGAATAGCTAATTTTCCTGCAATCAAAAGAACGGAAATAAGGAAATTACAGGATTTCCTAATGCGGGATTAGATTAAAATCATCCGTTTTAACTACCTTAGCCCCAAATTTTTAGACAGTGTTCAGTTTCAAAGAAATTATTTCGGTTTCCCTTATATTATTTTCAGTAATTGATATAGTAGGCAACATTCCCATCATAATTGATCTGAGGAAGAAAGCTGGGCAAATCGAATCAGAAAAGGCCACCTTGGTGTCTGGATTTATTATGGTGCTTACCTTGTTTGTAGGGGAATCCATTTTAGCTTTTTTTGGAATCGATATTGAATCCTTTGCCGTAGCTGGGGCCATTATTATTTTTTTGATTGGCATGGAAATGATCCTGGAAAGAAATATTTTTAAATCCAATCCTGAAGAAGCCTCTACTACTTCTATTGTTCCATTGGCTTTTCCCATGATCGCAGGAGCCGCTACCATGACAACCATTATCTCACTTAGAGCAGAATATACTCAATCCAATGTACTGGTTGGAATAATTCTTAATCTGGGATTGATCTACCTGGTATTAAAAACCTCGGGATGGTTGGAACGAAAGATTGGACAGGCTGGGTTTAATATCCTGAGAAAGGTATTTGGGATCATACTTTTATCAATAGCTATCAAACTTTTTAAGACCAACATCCATATATTGGCCTAATGATCACTATTTATACCGATGGAGCCTCTAAGGGAAATCCAGGCCCCGGTGGCTTTGGCATAGTACTTATCTCCGGCAAGCATCGCAAAGAAATCTCAGGAGGCTATCGTAAGACTACCAATAACCGCATGGAGCTTTTGGCCGTAATAGCAGGTTTAGAAACCTTGAAAAAGGATGGTATAAATGTTTTGGTGTATTCAGATTCTAAATATGTGGTTGATGCTATTGAAAAGGGTTGGGTTCACAAATGGTTAAAAAAAGGCTTTAAAGGAAAAAAGAATGAAGACCTTTGGCGACGCTTCCTTAAAATTTATCCCAAACATAAAGTCCAATTCAAATGGGTTAAAGGACATGCCGGTAACTCCGAAAATGAACGCTGTGATCAACTAGCGGTTCAAGCTGCCGAAGGACCTCAATTTCTGGTAGACAGAGGATTCGAAGATGCCCAGTCGACATCGCTATTTTCATAGG
>JAPUIM010000398.1 GCA_027297025.1 Bacteroidota bacterium
GTTAATTTTTAGGATAGGTCTTGTTGTAGCTCAACCTCTTCAAGTTGATTTTGAAAGCAGGATCGAAAATCCTGATTTTGGAAAGGTCCGGGTTACGGGATTCGAAGAAACCACTATCTCATTATTAGAACAAATTGACCAACAGGATTGGAAGGCCATATTTTTGATCTACACTGGGGAGTATGACATAGAGAATATTCCTTCGGTGTTAGGAAATTATAAAGTGAACAAAACAGCCATAGTTTTTACACCCAGATTCCCACCTACCCCAGGACTTTCTTATACCATCTTATTTGATAATCAACTTTTAGGGAAAATAGTAGGTTTGAGGAATACTGATTCTACTGTTGTTAGAAAAGTTGTAAAAGTGCCATCAATCGACCATAAACGCACTCTTTTGGATTTTATTACTCCCAAATCGGATTCTGTACCTGCCAACATATTGAGGATGTATTTGCATTTTTCAAGCCCTATGAGTTTTGAGAATCCGTATATCCATGTGAAAATATTAAATCATATGGGTGAAATTGTAAATCAGCCTTTTGTGGAAGTAAAGAAAGGTCTGTGGGATCCGGAACGGAAAAGACTCACTCTTTTTTTTCATCCCGGACGGATCAAAAGAGGCGTCGGACCCAATATGACCATGGGACCGATATTCGAGCCAGATCATCATTATACCATGGTTGTCAGTGAAAATTGGAAGGACGCACACGGAAATTCTTTAGGTATTGCCTATGAAAAGTCATTGTATATATTGCCTGCCGATCGAAACCGAGTTGATCCATTTCAATGGAACTTAACCCAGGTAACTGCTGGTACTCTGGATAAATTAACCATAAGTTTTGGAGAAGTGCTTGATCCTGGTTTGGTTTCCAGAATGATCACCTTAGTGCTAGAAAACGGAACACCTGTTCCGGGAAACAGCTCGTCCACTGTAAGCCAGGATGCATGGCAATTTATTCCTGAAACTCATTGGAAAAGAGGAGATTACCTGATTATGGTAGATGCAAAACTTGAAGATTTAGCAGGTAACTCAGTGGGACAAATTTTTGAGAAAAAAATCGAAAAGAACACTTTGCCAGAATCTACTAATTATTTTATATATCTGTCACTAACCGTCCAATAGTATAAGTGTTATTCAATAAATAATATTAAAGATGCAATGGGGTTAACAAAGTTTTTACTTCCACTTTTTTTAATAATATCTGTTACCTGCTTTGGCGATGATTACCGAAAAGGATATTTTATACAACAACAAGATACACTGAGAGGATTTATCAAAATTGATAAACAATTAAAGAATGTAAAATTCAAGGAATCACTATCTCTTCCTTACCCAAAATTGCTCGAACCGCATAATATTTCAGGTTTTACCATTGAAAATATTGAAATATTTATTGCTCTTAAAACCTTTAAAGTTGGCCACCACTACCGACCTATATTCATTCAAATGATATTAAAGGGTTATGTAACTCTTTATCGTGGTTATTTTGAAGACAGTGCGTTGTTTTTTGTGCAAAAAAAAGATGGGGATATACGCAAAATTGACCGAAAATACGCCAAGCAATTTTTGAGTGCATATTTCTCAGATTGTGTTGAATTAGAAGACAAAATATTTTCTACAAAAAAGAAGCTTGTCTATTCAAAAAGCAAAATGACTGAATTGGTGTCAAATTACAATCGATGTCAAAGTCATAATACCCAATAGTAAACATTGATGCCAGGTTTTGTGCCTATAAAAAGTTTTGGCATTCCTAAAATTTTAATTTATTAGATCGAGTCCCAATATTTAATTTGGAGAAGTATTTCTCCAATCCGTAACCTAACATAATGAGATCGACATCTCATTTCTCTTCCTCCATTAATTTACTTCAACAAGAAAAGAAAAATAAATATCTATTTCTTAGGGGTAACGCCTGCTATAGCAGTCATAGTTATAAGAATCAAAACTTCGGAATGGGAACTTTGCTAAATATTACAAAATGAAAGTCATACAATCAGATGCCCTGCTTTTGATACCGGATATCAGTGGCTTTACAAAATTTGTGAATAATAACGACATTAAACATAGCAGTCATGTAATTTCTGAGTTACTGGAGGCCATAATTGACCAAAACACACTGGGGTTGCAAGTGGCTGGTATTGAGGGTGATGCCATCATGTTTTATCGTGTGGGACCCTGCCCTGGTTTGGATGAAGTAATCTCTCAGTGTAAAAAAATGTTCCTGGCTTTCCACCAACACCTGACCAATTATAAATTAGGCAAGTTCTGTCATTGTGGTGCTTCCATCAGTGATCTTGACCTGTCTTTAAAGTTTGTGGTACACTATGGCAACCTGGCAATAAATATCATCCACAATTATTTGCATGTGATAGGTCCCGATGTCATTTTGACCCATCGGCTACTTAAGAATAATATTAATAGTAAAGAATACATTTTGATTTCAAATAGTTTGCTTGATGACAGTCTGGCCAACAATTTTATTCATGATGGAATAACCTTTACCCCCGGCGCCACCGACTATAATGGTCATGGAGTATTATACTACAACTATGGTAGGTTAACCGTCCCCCATACCCAAAATGATTCATTACATAACATGGTAGATGCAGTAGGATTATCAGCAGCTTGCTGATTGATGATTCTTGATCCTTCAAAAGATGTGTAGCCCAAGTTCACCCACCCACTTCATTAGAAATACTCCTTATTCTTTTTTGATTTTACTCTAAAAAAATCAAAAATTACTATCATCTATTTTCTTTGCCTTCTTCTTCAATTGATATTGACAAAAATCACTTCATAACCTCCTGATTCTCCGTGGCTGCTCCCTAAATAATTCCTCTCTTATGAACATCCAAAAAGTAACTTAGTTTATAACAAATTTTATATATGTTAGGAAATTGAGATTCCCATGATTTTTAGTATAACTAGCATCTTGGCTGAAATTTTCAATCATTTTTCATAATTTGCAGCATGGTTTAAAGTAAGATGTTTTAAAGAAAATATATTTAATAGTTATACCCAAACATTGTTGCCAAGCTAAGAAGACAATTTATTTATCAAACAACCAGAATATTTTGGGAAGAGGGTTTTAGCGGTTGACCTATGCTTTTCAAGTTAAATTTTATAAGGAAAATTTCTATCTGCATCCTTCTAGTAGGGCTTTCTTTTAAATTAAAAGCCCAGGACTGGCTGTCAGATTACGAATACCGGTTACCTATAACCATACAAGGGACACAAGTGCCTGCCGCCCAAACCGATTTTCCGGTTCTAATATTTATCGACATGGGAGACTTTACCTCGAATCTTGAAGGTAAAGCCCGGAGTGATGGTTTTGATATTCGCTTCACCGAAAATGATGGGTTCACTTTGCTCGACCATGAAGTTCAGGATTACAGTGAGGCCAATGACCAGTTCACAGCCTGGGTCAAGGTGGATTTGACCGGAGCGGATCAAACCATTTATGCTTATTATGGCAAACCATCAGCTTCTTCTGATCCCTCAACCACCGATGTTTGGTCCAATGGTTTCAGAGCTGTGTGGCATTTGGAAGAGGATCCAAACGGTGATCCAACTGATGGAATCATTGATGATTCGGGCTTTGGTAATCATGGAACACCCAACGGTACCATGACCACTGCCGATCTCGTATCGGCACAAATTGGAAATGGTCTGGATCTTGATGGTAGCGATGATTATATCAATGTTGTCAACTCCTCAAGTCTTCAAATAGTAGATAATACCATCACTCTAAGCGCCTGGGTAAATATAAGTCCAAGTATAGATAACGATGAGGGGTTTATTCTAAAAGGGGCTAATAACGATGAAAGCTATTTATTGGGTACCGGGACAGGCGCGGAGCTAGCTAGACTACGTATCAATGATTCAGGCAATCAAACCCAGGCTGGCTCAA
>JAPUIM010000399.1 GCA_027297025.1 Bacteroidota bacterium
TGATTTTCAGGACCCAGATATCCCATGGACAAAAATACCAGATCGGCCTTATGGGTTTTTTCGGTTCCGGTGATCTCGACTGGAGTAAAACGGCCGTCCTTATTTTCCCATTTGATGTTTACAGTTTCCAGTCCGGTAACCTGTTCGTTGCCATTTCCGGTGAATCTTTTGGTCATAACACAATAATCACGAGGATCTCTGCCAAACTTGGCCGCAGCTTCTTCCTGCCCATAATCCATAAAATACACATTGGGCCATTCTGGCCAGGGATTATTGGCGGCCCTTTCATTTGGAGGCTTCGGAAGTATTTCCAGTTGCACTAATTCCTTACAGCCATGACGCATGGAAGTGCCCACACAGTCGGTACCGGTATCACCTCCCCCAATGACCACTACATGCTTATCTTTAGCGCTGATGTAATTGCCATCCTGGTGTTGGCTGTCCAAAAGGCTCTTGGTATTTGCTTTGAGGAATTCCATGGCAAAATGGATCCCTTTTAAATCACGGCCTTCAATGGGTAGATCCCGGGGATTGGTTGCTCCTCCACAAAGCACTACTGCATCAAATTCCTTTTTCAATTTATCTGCCGGATAAGCCTTACCCACCTCGGTATTGGTAATGAATTCGATACCCTCTTGTGCCAATACATCAATTCTACGTTGTACCAGCTGCTCTTTTTCCAATTTCATATTGGGGATGCCATACATCAACAGTCCTCCGATTCGATCGTCTCTCTCGAAAACCGTTACTAAATGCCCCACTTTATTCAGTTGGGCAGCACAGGCCAGACCCGCTGGTCCGGAGCCTACTACCGCTACCTTCTTGCCTGTTCTTTTTTTAGGTGGCCGAGGTATTACCCAGCCTTCTTCAAAACCTTTATCAATTATTGCATTTTCAATGCTTTTGATAGTAACCGGAGGCTCGTTAATACCCAAAACACAAGAACCTTCACAAGGGGCGGGACATACCGTTCCCGTAAATTCCGGGAAGTTGTTGGTTTTATGTAATAAATCCAGGGCTTCTTTCCAGTGGCCATGGTATACCAGGTCGTTCCAGTCGGGGATCAAGTTATTCACTGGACATCCGGAGGTCATCCCCGAAATGATCTTGCCGGTATGACAAAATGGAGTACCACAGTCCATGCACCTTGCTCCCTGAGTTTGGAGTTTATGCTGGGAAAGGTGATCATGAAAATAATTCCAATCCTTGATCCGTTCCTGGGGACTACGATCGGTGGCAATTTCTCGGTCAAACTCTAAAAATCCTGTGGGTTTTCCCATCGTTTATTCTATTTAACAATACCTGTTATTATGCAAGAAAGGAGGAAAAGCTAAATGGCTTTTTGTAATGTACTTTTTTGTTTCATCAATGCTGCCTTGTAATCACCTGGCATCACTTTGACAAAATGGTTGAGGGTATTTCCCCAGTCATTGAGTAATTTTTCCGCAACTTCGCTTCCGGTGAATAGGTGGTGGTTATTAATTAGATCCTTTAAGGTTTCGGTATCATCAAATTCAATAGGATCGAATTCTACCAATTCCATATTGCACATTTCAGGGAATCTATTCTCAGGATCATATACATAGGCGATGCCTCCACTCATTCCCGCGGCAAAGTTTCTTCCGGTATCCCCCAGGATGACTGCGATTCCCCCAGTCATATATTCACAACCATGGTCTCCTATTCCTTCCACCACTGCTTTTACTCCTGAGTTTCGCACACAGAATCTCTCGCCTGCTAGTCCCCGGATATAGGCTTCGCCCGATGTAGCCCCATAAAATGATACATTTCCAATGATTTGATTTTCATGTGGAACAAATTGTGCCTCCTGGTGGGGGTAAATGATCAATTGAGCACCGGATAGTCCTTTGCCAAAATAATCATTGGCTTCACCCTCTAGTTCCAATTTCAAACCGTGGGCGCCAAATGCTCCAAAACTCTGACCGGCTGACCCTTTGAACTTAAAATTGATGGAGCCAAGGGGTAAACCTTCACCTTTAAATTTCTTTGATATTTCGTTAGACAAGATGGTTCCCACTGCACGATTGGTATTTACTATCTTAAATTCACTACTGACAGTCATTCCATTTTCCAAAGCTGGCTCGGCCGCCTTTATTAGCTGCCAATCCAATACATCTTCAATTTCATGATCTTGATCTATTTGCCGGTACAATCCCACTGATGGGTCCGCCGGTTCCCTGTATAAAATGGGGCTCAAATCCAGGTCTTTAAATTTCCAATGATCTATATCCTCTCTCAGTTGAAGCATATCTGCTTGTCCCACCATTTCATTCACCGTGCGGAAACCTAATTCGGCCATGATCTCCCTCAGATCCTGGGCCAGGAAGGTGAAAAAGTTGACCACATATTCCGGCTTTCCGGTAAATTTCTTTCTGAGTTCTTTGTTTTGGGTGGCGACACCCACAGGGCAGGTGTTTAGATGGCATTTTCGCATCATGATACATCCTTCTACTACCAAAGCAGCGGAAGCCACTCCATACTCTTCTGCCCCCAAGAGCGTGGCGATGGCAAGGTCTCTGCCAGTACGGATCTGACCGTCGGTCTGTACCACAATTCGGCTTCTCAACTTGTTTCTAACCAGGGTCTGATGGGTTTCGGCTAATCCCAACTCCCAGGGCAGTCCCGCATGTCTTATAGAGCTGATAGGAGAGGCCCCAGTGCCCCCATCGTGACCGGAAATGAGTACTACGTCCGCTTTTCCTTTGGCCACTCCCGCGGCTATGGTACCAACCCCAGCTTCAGCCACCAGTTTCACATTTATCCTGGCTTTGCGGTTGGAATTTTTTAGATCATAAATCAATTGAGCCAGGTCTTCTATTGAGTAGATGTCATGATGGGGAGGAGGGGAAATTAATCCTACACCGGGGGTAGAATAGCGCACTCTTCCGATCCAGTCGTCTACTTTGTGTCCCGGCAATTGTCCTCCCTCACCCGGCTTAGCTCCCTGGGCCATTTTGATCTGAAGTTCGTCCGCATTGGCCAGGTAATAACTGGTTACACCAAATCTTCCTGAAGCCACTTGTTTAATGGCCGATCTTTCCCAATCGCCGTTGGGTTTTCGTTCAAACCTTATCTCGTCCTCACCACCTTCACCACTATTGCTTTTTCCTCCTATACGATTCATAGCTATGGCCAAGGTGCTGTGGGCCTCATGTGAGATGGATCCAAAAGACATGGCGCCGGTAGCAAACCTTTTAAAAATGTTTTCTACCGGTTCTACCTCTTCAATAGGCACCGGATTGCGTACCCCTTTTTTAAATTCCATTAACCCACGGAGGGTACAAGCTTGACGCAATTGATTATTAATCTTTTCTGCGTATTTCTTATAAACGTCTAAATCATTTGACCGGGTGGCTTTTTGAAGCAAGTGGATGGTATCGGGATTAAATAAATGAAATTCTCCATTGTTCTTCCACTGATACACTCCGCCCTCATTTAACATAGCTCCAGGAGCTGGCGTTTGAGGAAATGCTTGCCGATGTCTTATCAAAATTTCCCGGGCAATGCTGTCAAATGATAATCCCTCCAATCTGGAAATGGATTTGACAAAGCATTTATCCACCACCTTACTACTCAATCCCAGGATCTCAAAAATCTGGGCGCCATGATAAGATTGTAATGTGGAAATACCCATTTTAGAGAATATCTTGAGCAGGCCATTTCCAATAGCGTCAATATATTTGTCAAATGCTTTTTCAACAATGATATCAGAATCGATCAGGCCGTTTTTTACCAAAGATTCAATAGTGTCAAAGGTGATATAGGGATTGACAGCGTTGGCGCCATAGCCAATTAATGTAGCAAAGTGATGGGTTTCTCTTACTTCACCGGACTCCACCACTATGTTGGCTGAGAAACGCATCTTATTTTTTATCAAATGGTGATGAATAGCCCCAGTGGCCATTAATGAGGGAATAGCTGCCTGATTGCTACTGATGTCCCTGTCCGATACAATGAGGACCGTCACACCATCTTTTACCGCCTGGCCCGCTTCCTGGCATATTTGGTCCACACCCTTTTCTAAACTTCCAGGCTTTCCGTCAGCTTCAAATAGAGCATTAATTGTACGACTTTTAAAGCCTTTGTAATCTAAATGTCTTAAGGTATTCAGTACCTCATTAGTCAGCACTGGTTGTTCTAAATGTATTTGCTTACAATGCACAGGTGTTTCGGCCAATGCATTGGGGTTTCGTCCCAAACTGGAAAACAATGACATGATCACACGTTCCCGTATAGGATCAATGGGAGGATTACTTACTTGTGCAAACAGTTGTTTGAAGTAATTAGCTAAATGTTGGCTTTGATCAGATAATATGGGCAATGGTATGTCAGCACCCATTGAACCCACAGGCTCCTTGCCCTCTTTGGTCATGGGCTTCAGGATAATTTTCAGATCCTCATGGGTAAATCCAAAGGCAATCTGACGATTGAGCAAGGTTTCTTCATCATAACAAGGTACTTTTACCTTTGTCTTAGGCAGATCATTTAATGTAAGTTTATTTTGATCTAGCCATTGTCTATAGGGATTTCGTGTACAAATTTCGTTTTTTAACTCTTCATCACTAATAATCCTGCCTTGGTTCAAATCGGCGATAAATATTTTCCCCGGTTGTAATCTTCCTTTGAGTATGACTTTGGATTCATCTACTGGTAAAACCCCAGCCTCGGAAGCCATAATAAGCTTGTCGTCGGAGGTAAGGCAATAGCGGGAAGGTCTTAAACCATTGCGATCTAAGGTGGCCCCAATCACATTACCATCGGTAAAACAAATGGAGGCAGGACCATCCCAGGGTTCCATCAGATAAGAATGGTATTCGTAAAAGGCCTTTTTGGGATCTTCCATTAGGTCGTTATCTTGCCAGGCTTCGGGAATAACCATCATCAGGGCGTGAGCCAATGATCTGCCTCCCAACACCAGCATTTCGATCATCTCATCCAGGTTGGCTGAATCGGAGTGGGATCCATCGCAAATGGGCAATAGCTTTTCAAAATCTTCCTGAGTAATCAGGTCCGACTTAAACCACCTTTGCTTTGATACCATCCAATTGATATTGCCCCGAATTGTATTAATCTCGCCGTTATGAGCGATGTATCGGAATGGTTGGGCTAATTTCCATTTGGGGAAGGTGTTGGTAGAGAACCGAGAATGGATCATGGCCAAAGCCGAAACCAATCGCTCATCCATGAGGTCAGGGTAATAATTTTTTAATTGGTCGGTTCGTAGTTGCCCTTTGTAAACGATGGTTTTATAAGATAAAGAACACCAGTAGAATTCATAGTCGTTACCCGGTACTGCGTTTTTCCTGCTGCCTATTGAATGGGTGGTGTACTTCTGAAGTACAAATAATTTCCGTTCCAGTTGATCGGGTCCACCGGGATTGTTTTTCAGTTTGACAAATATCTGTTCGCAGGGCAGTTCAGTTTCCACAGCGGATTGTCCTAGTCCTTCATTATTAGTGGGTACGCTTCGATATCCCAACAATTCAAATCCAAGTTCTTCTAAAAGTTGTTCTATTCGTTGTTTGGTGGCGGCAATCACCTGGGGATTGGGGTTGAAGAACATCACACCTACACCATATTGTCCATATTCAGGAAGTGCAATCCCTATCTTTTCACATTCCTCTACCAAAAATTGATGTGGCGTTTGAATCATAATACCTGCTCCATCGCCGGTTTCCGGTTCACACCCACATCCACCGCGGTGTTCCATATTTTCGAGCATGGTAATCCCGTCCAGAATAACCTGATGTGATTTTTTCCCTTTCAGGTTAGCCACGAATCCAATTCCACAGGAATCATGTTCTAAACTGGGGGTGTATAAAGACTTGTTACTCATTCAACACCTATTTATTCTCTGGAATAAAACCTGTTTTTATGGTCACATTGGGGTAACCTCCCCTTTCAGTAGTTCGTCGATTACTGAAATCTTACTTTTTTAGGCTGCAGCCTGGATCTTCTTGAAAAATTCTGTAGCGGAAGGAATCCCTTATTATTATTTTACTGATTCGATTATTTAATGTTTAGATTTTGCTACAGTATAATTTTCGTAAAGTAATAAAATAGCTAATTAAAATAGAAATCATTTAAATAATTCAACCAACAATTGCAAAATTTTCAACTTTTCTATTATTCTTATAAAATTTCTGCAAAACTAGCTTTCAATGCGAATCTCTCATTATAAATATTTCAACATCGTGCCATTAGATCAAATATTGAAGCAAATCCTGTCTTGAATTCAAGTACTCATAGTTAATATTGTTGTGCTCCATTCGTTGAATCAGACCTTCAAAATCTTCTTTTTGTTTGATCTCGATTCCTACCAAAGCCGGTCCTTTTTCCCGGTTATTCTTTTTGGAGTATTCGAAATGAACAATATCGTCTTCAGGACCCAGCACTTGCTCCAGGAATTCCCTTAAAGCGCCTGGTCTTTGAGCAAAACGCACCATAAAGAAGTGTTTTAGTCCCTCATACAATAGTGAACGCTCTTTGATCTCTTCAGTTCTGGTGATATCGTTGTTACTACCACTTACGATACAGACTACATTCTTGCCTATTATTTGGTCTTTATAAAAATCCAACACTGCTATACTTAGTGCACCGGCCGGTTCAACCACAATGGCCTCCTGGTTGTAAAGCTGCAATATGGTGGTGCAAACTTTTCCCTCTGGTACTGTTACCACCTCGTCTATCAAATCCCGGCAAATTTCGAAATTTAATTGGCCTACTCTTTTTACCGCTGCTCCATCAACGAACTTGTCGATTTTGTCCAAAGTCACTAAATGACCTTCATCTAATGACCTTTTCATAGCCGGGGCACCTTGGGGCTCAACCCCGA
>JAPUIM010000004.1 GCA_027297025.1 Bacteroidota bacterium
CTTGGGTTCCCGTGGCGCATGGCTACTTGAAGAATATTCAGATCAACCCGGGAATTTGGGAAATCCGGACATGGATCTGGATCTCATCTATCAAATTTGCAGTAAAGCCTTGGAATCCGGTTTTCAGGTGTGCACCCACGCAATAGGTGATCGGGCCAATAGAGAAGTTTTAGATCAATATGAATTGGCTTTCCGCGAAAATTACGATGCCGCCAGTCAGCACCGGTTCCGTATCGAACATGCCCAGCACCTCCATCCGGATGATATTCCCCGCTTTGCCGATTTGGGGGTGATCGCAGCCATGCAAGCGATCCACATGTCTTCCGATAGACCTTGGGCCATTGATCGTCTCGGTCAAACCAGGATAGAACAAGGAGCCTATGTGTGGCAAAAATTATTACAAACCGGAGCTAAGGTGATCAACGGAACCGACGCTCCGGTAGAACCCATCAATCCCATTGCTGGTTTTTTTGCCTCAGTGACCCGTCAAACCCTGAATGGTCAACCCGATGGTGGTTATGAAGCCAGCCAAAAGATGACCAGGGAGCAAGCGTTGAGGTCCTATACCCTGGATGCCGCTTATGGCGCTAAAGAAGAGCATTTAAAAGGATCCATCGAGGTGGGAAAATTAGCTGATTTTACAGTTTTTTCACAGGATATCATGGAAATCCCTGATGCTGAGCTGATGAATACCCGGGTAGATTTTACTATTGTAAATGGTACAATTCAATTTCAAAGATATCCTTGATTCTTCCGGCCACTTGTTCCATGGCACCCTCTCAAAATATACTGGTTACAGTCGATACCTTGGTATTCACTAACTTATCTCAGGATCAACTGAAGGTATTATTGATAAAAAGAAAAAATCCACCTTTCCAGGACCAGTGGGCCATCCCCGGAGGATTTGTGGAAAATCATGAGTCACTGGAGGACGGGGCCAAAAGAGAGTTACGAGAAGAAACAGGTATTGCGGTAAAAAAATTGAGCCAGTTGTATACTTTTGGTGATCCTGGTCGCGATCCTAGAAGCCGGGTAGTGTCGGTAGCCTATTGGTGCCGGGTGGATCCAAATCAATACCCTATAAAAGCACAATCCGATGCCAAACAAGTTCAATGGTTTGAAGTAGGACACCTGCCAAAATTGGCTTTCGATCATGATATCATTATTTCCATGGCCCTAAATGAATTTAGGGATTAGTCGATATCTACAAAGTCACTCCTAGTCTAAAATCCAGGAAATCTGCCACATGACGGTGAACTTTGAGGTTGGCTCCTAAAAATAATGATTTAGTGAAATGATAGGTTAATCCATACCTCTGATAAAGGGGATCAAGCGTGTCATATTCCTTAACCAAATAAGCTCCTAATTGCTGAGAAAAAACGAATCGACCTAATAAAAATTCATGTCCCCCGATCAAAGACCAGGTAAGATGACTGTCACTGCTTCCTGATCTTTCCAGTTGTTCTTTGGCAGCACCATCCAATACCATTTCTGTCCCTATGCTTAGTCCACTCATCCGGCCCACTACCCTGGTAAAATATCCAGAAATCCCCAATACCCAATACTTCTTTTGTTCATTAGCGACCTCTTTACCGGTAGAGAACAGTGCCAACCTCCATAAATTGCGGTTGGGATGAAGTTCTGAAAGCGGGATCTTGCTTCTATTAGAAACCAAACCCTTTGAGAAATACCGGGTTAGACCTAAGCTGAGGGTTGGAAAGTTGATACCCTTGTTTGGTTGTTTAGTAGAACCGTTGGAAATATGGTTGTAATTACCTGCAAGATGAAGCTGTAGCAATGGAATTATCCTGTAATTGAATTGAAGATTAGCAAACAATATAAAGCTAAAGTGAGTGCTGTAGAATAAATTTTCGGGATTGGTTTCCGGATCATAGGGTTGGTCCAAATAAACCAAACCGGTGCCCCCTTTAAAAGATAGATTTACTTTCCTTTGAATATTAAAATGTGGTTCCACAAAAAGAGAGGCAGCATAGGCCCTTCCCAATACATCCGAATTGGCAAAATTGAAATATGTCAGGGACGCACCTATACGAGGATAACAAAAACATTTCTGCCAGGATTTATCCCCCATCTGTTGCCAGGCAATCTCCAGTTCCAAACCCCAAGGGTTGGTTTTCGATTGCTCCTTCACATTGCTGGAATGAGAAATTATGAACCCATAGTGTAAGTTACCACTAATGGTCAATGGATTCTTGGTTGAATCAGCCTCACTAGCATATAGGCTGCTGCATAAGAATTGGAGGAACACCCAACTTCCGATAATTTCTCTAAAACCCATTGCCCTTTGCTTGAATACAATCTGGTGGATTACTATAAATTTAAAGATTTTTGCTCACAAAACCCCAGTTAACTTTAGTGACTTGGAAATATTCTTTTTTGACTAACTTCGGGCAAGTATGCAGTATCAGGGAGAAAAAATAAACTGGGGTATATTGGGATGCGGCAATATAGCTCGCAAGTTTTCTGAAGCCTTAGCCTACTTACCAGAGGCCCATATCCAGGCAGTGGGTTCACGCAACCTGAAAAAAGCCCAGGAATTTGGGCAATCCTATCAAGTAAATAAATCTTACGGGAGTTATGAAGACCTGGTGCGGGACCCTGATATTGAAATTATCTATGTTGCTACTCCCCACAACTTCCATTTACAGCATTCTTTATTATGCCTGGAAAATGGAAAAGCAGTTCTTTGTGAAAAGCCTATCACTGTCAACGCTTTTCAATCCCGGCAACTGGTGCAAGCTGCCAAGGAGCATCAATTATTTCTTATGGAGGCTTTGTGGATGAGATTTTTACCGGCAATGGCCAAACTCCGGGAATGGTTACAAGAAGCGATTATAGGGGAGATATACTTGGTAAAAGCCGATTTTTGTATTCGAAGGGATCTGGACCCCAACAGTCGTTTATTTAATCTACAGCTGGCAGGAGGAGCCCTGCTGGATGTTGGAATTTACCCCAATAGCCTGGCCCAAATGGTTTTTGAAAAAAAGCCTACCAGTATCTATTCCACGGTTAAATTGGGAGACACCGGAGTTGATGAATTTTCCTCCTATGTACTCAACTATGGCCAGGGAGAAGTGGCTCTACTCACTGGAGGACTAAGAATCCAAACCACTCACCATGCTGAAATATTCGGCACCAAAGGCTCCATATTGATCCCTGACTTTTGGAAAGCACAACA
Organism: Bacteroidota bacterium; assembly: GCA_027297025.1. Lineage (GTDB taxonomy): Bacteria > Bacteroidota > Bacteroidia > Cytophagales > Cyclobacteriaceae > JAPUIM01. The sequence goes on from JAPUIM010000004.1 coordinate 3,200, forward strand.
AGCCACCTTGCGCTTAGAAGGACAGGATCCTCAAACCGTTGACTTTCCTTTTGAATGTAACGGTTATGAATATGAGGCCAGAGAGGTCATGAATTGTTTACGCAAAGGTCAGACCGAAAGCCTCATGATGTCTTTGGGTGAATCTATCAATATCATGCAGTTAATGGATGAGATCAGAGACCAATGGGGCCTTAAATATCCAGAAGATAAATGATCTAATCGCCCATGGATATAAAAAAAGATTATTCCCTTCAAAAACTTAATACATTTGGATTAAAGGTCAAGGCACAATACTTCTGTGAGATAACCTCCCTCCAGGACCTTAAAGATTTACTTTCATCCAATCTATACCGGACTGAAAGAAAATTAATATTAGGAGGTGGGAGCAATATCCTGTTTACCCAGGATTTCCAGGGATTGTTGATCAAGATGGGTATAAAGGGCATACGGCTAATAGATGAGGACAAAGATCATGTGTTGGTAGAAGTAGGTGCCGGAGAAAATTGGCATCAATTCGTACTGTACTGCATCGATCAACATTATGCAGGAATTGAGAATCTTTCTCTCATTCCCGGTAACGTAGGAGCAGCTCCCATCCAAAATATCGGCGCTTATGGAGTAGAACAAAAAGAAGTGTTCCAACAACTCCGAGTGCTGGAACTTGCTACCGGTAATTTAAAGACCTTTAGCCATGAACAGTGTCAATTTGGTTACAGAGACAGCATTTTTAAAAGTAGGTTTAAAGACAAATATTTAATCCTGTCGGTCAATTACCGATTGAGTAAAAGCCCTCATTTTAACACCTCTTACGGAGCCATCAAACAGACTTTGGAAGAAATGAAGGTCAATAAACTTAGTTTAAAGGCGGTAAGTGATGCAGTTATTCATATCAGGCGAAGCAAACTTCCCGATCCTGCTGAAATCGGTAACGCCGGAAGTTTCTTTAAGAATCCCACTATAGATCAAATTGATTTTGAGGGTTTAAGGGCTGAGTTCCCCGGTATTCAGGGGTATAATCAACCTGATAAAACGGTTAAGGTACCGGCTGGATATTTGATCGAATATTGTGGTTGGAAAGGGAAAACTTTAGGTAAAATAGGTGTACATAAAAACCAGGCCTTGGTTCTGGTAAATTATGGTGGAGGCAGTGGCCAGGACCTGAAACAACTGGCACTGGACATCCAAAAATCAGTGGCCGATACTTTTGGAATCATATTGGATCGGGAAGTCACTATCATCTAGAGCGTAAGTATCTCATTCCCACTTTCTTAAAAGGGGGGGATTTATAAATATTATATTATGAAAAGAATTTATCAAACATTTGAAAAACCTATGCTCATATCATTCATAGGATCCTTAATCTTATTCTCATGTGGTGGGGACGATGGGGATTCCGATCCACGCAATGAGGTTGAAGTGATCACCACCTTGAATTTAACTTTTACTGCGTTGACAGGTGGTACGGGAACGGAAATCGTCAGTTTCAGGGATCTTGATGGAGTCGGAGGGAATCCCCCCCAGGTTGATGATATCCTCCTGGAAAACGGGGCACTTTATACAATGAAATTGGAACTCTTGAATGAATCTGAAGATCCGCCGGTGGATATTACCTTAGAGGTCAGGAAAGAAGATGATGAGCACCAATTTTTCTTCACCGGATCCGTAATTGACAACGGTAGCCTGGAAGTCGAGTACAACGATCGGGATGGCAACGGTAATCCTTTGGGGCTGACCAATGCCATCACCACCCAAAGTGCCACCCTCGGAACATTTATTGTAACTCTGAAGCATCAACCAGATGGCTCAAAGGCAGCGGATCCTGGTGATATCAATGTCGGCGATACTGATATAGAAGTGA
>JAPUIM010000040.1 GCA_027297025.1 Bacteroidota bacterium
ATCTCTCCTATCACTCTTCATATTGGTATGGGAACTTTCCGGGCAGTAGATGTGGAAGATCTCACCAAACACAAAATGGATTCTGAAAATTTCCGTGTTCTTCAGGAAACTGTTGATATTGTGAATAACGTAATCGATACCAAAAAGAGGATTTGCGCAGTAGGAACAACTTCCATGAGGGCCTTAGAGTCTTCGGTATCCGCATCGGATAGGTTAAAAGCCAACCAAGGTTGGACCGATAAGTTTATTTTCCCACCCTTTGAATTTAAAATTTGCAGTGGCCTGATCACCAATTTCCATATGCCTGAATCTACTCTTCTGATGATGGCATGTGCTTTTGGCGGCTATGAATTGGTCCGGCATGCTTATGAAATCGCCATAAAGGAAAAGTACCGGTTTTTCAGTTATGGAGATGCCATGTTGATCCTTTAGCGCTGGTTGAATAAATTGAATGAAAATTTAAGCTCCGAATAGTATTTTATACCGGAGCTTTTTTTTATGAATTTCCTAGAATATGCAATAATAGTAGCCGGTGGAAGGGGCCGGCGCATGAATAGTGATATTCCTAAGCAATTCATTCCTTTAGCCGGATTCCCAATCTTAATGCACACTCTCAAAGCGTTTTTTAATTACTCTCCGGAAATAAATATCATTTTGGTATTATCGGAAGACTCAATGAAGATCTGGGAACATTTATGCCAACAATATGAATTTGACCTTCCCCATACTATCCAAACTGGAGGACTCACTCGCTTTGATTCGGTCAGTAAAGGTCTGCTTAAAATAAATACTGAAGGTTTGGTAGCAGTTCATGATGGAGTGAGACCTTTGGTTGATCCCTCCATCATCAGGAATTCTTTTGATGCTGCAGCTAAATATGGTTGTGGAGTGGTGGCGGTACCGGTTAAAGAATCCCTCCGAATAAAAGAAGAAAACCAAAATAAAACGGTTGACAGATCTCACTACTGGTTGGTGCAAACCCCACAAACATTTGTCGTTTCAAAGTTGAAAAACGCCTTTGAAAACGCCCCTCACAACCAATTTACTGATGATGCCAGTGTATTTGAACATGCAGGTCATTCTGTGCATTTAATTGAAGGAAGCTACCAAAACATAAAAATTACCAACTCTGAGGATTTGATATATGCACAAGCCTTATTATCAAAATAAAACCCGGTATTTACCGGGCTGCTATTGTTTTAAATATTTGGTATTTTAAGGGAGGATCAATATTCGTCTTCATTAAAAAAGAAATCCTCTTTTGTTGGATAGTCCGGCCATATCTCTTCAATGTTTTCATAGGGTTGACCATCATCCTCTAGTTCCTGTAAATTTTCTACTACCTCTAATGGAGCCCCGGAACGAATGGAAAAGTCGATCAATTCATCTTTGGAAGCTGGCCAGGGGGCATCTTCTAGATAAGATGCTAATTCTAATGTCCAATACATGGTCGTTCCTCCTGTTTATATTCCATTTTCAAATAATCGTGCAAAAATAGAATTTAATTTCAATTATCAAATAATCTCTTAAAAGAAAATTTTTTATTCCAATCAAGTTGCCTTTCTAACTAAAGCGGTATATTTCTCCAGGATCTATTCGATTTGTTTAATTGAATGATCATTTTCTCACTTTATTGTTTATTTACGGAACTTTGTTAATAGGCATTCAATACGAATTATCTGATTATCTGCATCGCAACTCAATTTTTTATAAGTATGATATTTTCAGGGAAAGTAATGCCACATTGTGAGGAACCAAGAAATATTATTTGTGCCAACAAATCCAACAATCATCATTTATATGAAAGAGCTAGTACAAACTCCAAAGACTAAAATCAAGAGAGTATCGCAAAGGGGAAGTTATGATCCTGAAGTGATTTACAAGATCCTGGACCAGGCCTTTATTTGTCATGTTGGATTCATTCATGAAGGAAATCCAGTTGTAATTCCTACCTCCTATGGAAGGATTGGTGATAATTTGTACTTGCATGGTTCTGCCAAAAGCCGGATGCTGATGACTTTGGGCAAGGGTGGAGAAATATGTGTAACCGTTACCATCGTCGACGGATTGGTATTAGCTCGTTCCATATTTCATCATTCCATGAATTATAGGTCAGTAGTTTTATTTGGAAAACCACAAAAAGTGACTTCAGAAAAAGAAAAGGAGCAAGCGTTGAAGGCTTTCACAAATCATATCATTCCCGGGAGGTGGGAAGAAGTAAGGCTCCCAAATAAAAAAGAATTAAAAGGTACCACGGTGGTTCGTTTACCTATTGGTGAAGCGTCAGCAAAAATCCGTGCCGGACCACCTTTGGATGATCAAGAGGATTACAAACTTCCTATTTGGGCTGGAGTTATACCGATTAAAGCGCAGCCACTGGATGCAATACCTGATACAAAATTATCCAAGGACCTGACCACACCCTCGAGTGTGACCAACTATTTGGCTAAATTTCATCATGGGCAAGATTAAACTCAGGTCTATTTATGGAATGAGTAATTTGCTATCGGAGTGGAATGCGGAGAATTATCAGGGATTAAATTGATCAAATCCTTTAGCCAGTACCTGGTACTCATCCAATATAGAAGCAACCGCTTTCTTTATTGATTTTTTGTTATTGAAATTCTCATTTCCAAATAATCCCGATGCATATCCCTGCCAAACACTTTGGCGGGATCTGCGGTCGAATAGAACAATGTATAAAGTCCCTTCCCTTAGGTCACATTTGAACGAGTTATATTCTCGGGGTATACTAATTTGTTGCTCCTTTTCCAACTCCTCCTCAGTCAACTCATCAAGTGGAAGATCTTCTTCAAGATCGTCTTTTTCCTTTACTTGCACATCTTTCACCCAATTTTCAAGTTCGGGCTGGTCATAAGCATTTAGGAAAAAATCTTCGAAGTAAACCTTATACAGAACTAGCAAGTTGGGTCTTTTATCACTGTTCCTGTACCCCTGCGTACTCAAACGCGTCTGAATAGCACCCTCGATTAACTCATCGTAGGCAGTAAATTCAAGGTCACTTTTTGATACAAAATCATAGGTCTTGTATTTCCCAAACTTTCCCTTATAACTGTAATCATAAGCAACTACATACTCGTCCATGGTCACACATCCAAAGGCGACCAGGGATACAATGGTTAATGATAGTAACTTTTTCATAAATATATTTTTTCGTAATTCGTTAATATAGTTTTTATAATTGTGAAACAAAATATTTAATCCGATATATCACTTTAGGACCTAGAGTTCATTGGCCTCGTGACTTCTACTTTTTATTCTTCCTTGCCTCCATTGTTCTTTTTGCCTTTCAAACTCCTCCAATTGTTGTTCACTGAATTTAATATCTACTAATTCCAATAGTGACGGTTGACCGGCATCAATCCAACAAGTATACCAAAAATCCGTCACCATTTTTACTGCCATCCGCATTTGGCGTTCCACTTGTCCTTTTAACATTTGACGATAGGCTTTTGAGTATTCTTTCGAATACACTTTCACGGTTGTGGCCCCTCTCTGCTCAAAACTGAATTTTTTTTCACTAGAGAATTTTTTTTCCAGTTCACGCTCGAGGCTCAACACTGAATCAACAGCCAAGTGAGCTTGAGTAACTGCCCTCCATATCATAGTTTGAGGATCTTCCAGATATTGGGCTTTGCCAACAAAAAAATCGTATTGATGTGAATACAATTCAGGAAGTCGCGACTCCCAAAATCCATGAATCCCTCTTTGACCGGTCATCTGGCCGTTATAATTTATAGTGGTATGAAGGGGTACATTAGCGTCAGCAATGTAATGACCAATATCTGCCGAGATTCTAAGAATTCCTTTACTGTTTTTATACCTGAAGGCCTTGGTAAGTTTTTGTTTCATTTCCATAATATACCAGGGAACGATCCCGTATTCGTAAAGTGTATCCTGACTATATTTGACCACTGCATCCTCCCAATTTCTTGGCAGATTATATATGGCGCTGTCTCCGTAGGCTTCTAGATCGATATAGTGCCGTGGAGCTTCTTCCTTCACCGCATACCTCCTTCTGTCCGGATTTACAGCATTTTCTGTTATGAATTGGATATGACGTTTAAAAAAAATCAGCATCTCAGGGGGAAGTGAATACACTGCTAATCGATTGATCTTTTTATGGGCAAAAAACCCCCAGTTAAAAGTGAATCCCCAGCAAAAAACAACACACAGAAGTAGAAAATATATCTTCCTCATAGATCCTGATCCTTATAGAAATCAATTTAAATATTTGGATCGATTGTTTGTTAATATTTCAAAAGATACTACATTTGCACTCCAAATTTTAAGGACAATATGGCTAATCACAAATCGGCATTAAAGAGAATTCGTTCGAGCGAAACCAAGCGTTTGAGGAATCGCTACCAGGCAAAAACCACTAGAACCTTTATTAAAAGGCTGAAAAATACCACCAAGAAAAAAGAAGCCGAAGAGTTGTTGAAAACCGTATCAAGTATGTTGGATAAATTGGCTAAGAAGAACATCATTCACAAAAACAAAGCTGCCAATCAAAAATCGAGTCTTACCAAGTTGGTCAAAAGCCTATAATCGACTCCATTTGAAAAAAGACATTGCCTTATTCCAAAGAATAAGGCTTTTTTTGTAATAAATCTTATTTTATTTCTATGTTTTCTTGCAAGAATTGTTTTACCAAGTAATGCCTGAAAATACCAATCCTTACAAACTAAAAATTCTTGATTGGGCTAAAGAGGATAGGCCCAGAGAGAAATTATTACTAAAAGGTAAGGGATCTCTCTCCGATGCTGAGTTGATTGCCATTTTGATAGGATCAGGAACCGCCTCATTAAGTGCGGTGGAATTAAGCAAACAAATTCTATCACAAGTAGATAATAACCTGAACGAACTGGCTCGACTATCGGTAAAGGATCTGATGAAATTCAAAGGAATAGGAGAAGCCAAGGCGATTAGCATAGTTAGTGCATTGGAATTGGGGAGAAGAAGAAAGGGAAGCGTTCACCTGAAGAAACAACAGATTACAAGTTCGAAAGATGTTTATGAGCTGATGCACCCCGAATTACAAGATAAGGATCATGAAGAGTTTTGGGTGTTATTCTTAAACAAGGCCAACAAGGTGATAAAAAAATTTCCTGTTAGTATAGGGGGGGTCTCAGGGACGGTGGCTGATCCAAAAATTATTTTCAAGACCGGGCTTGAAAACTTGGCCAGCGGTATTATCCTGGTGCATAATCACCCCTCCGGAAATCTTCAACCCAGCGAAGCAGATATTAATCTTACCAAAAAATTAAAGGATTCAGGAACCTTATTGGAGATTAATATTTTGGACCATATCATCTTTACTGACAATGGCTATTTAAGTTTTGCCGACGAAGGTTTATTATGAGGAAGTATCAAATTATCATATTAGGAGCTGTCTCGGTAACTATTATTGCCATTTTTTATTATTCCGTAACTCAAAGAGAGGACCCGCAGGTATTTATCAAACAGGTTCAAGACGCCAGAAAGAAAACCGATATTTTTATGAAAACCTCGCAAGATTCTCCCTTTTACCCCATTGGTCAACAAGATTTTTCCGGACTGTCCTACTACCCACCAGATATCAATTTCCGGGTCAGAGCCGTACTAGATCCATTACCGGGAAGGGATATATTAACCTTACAAACCAGTGATGGTGAGGAAACAAATTATATAAAATACGCATATGCGACTTTCAGGTTGGAGGGGAAAGAATGCAATCTGTTAATATTAAGACTCCTTCCAATAACCAATCAGAACCAGTTCTTTTTACCATTTACCGATGAAACCAGCGCGGTAGAAAC
>JAPUIM010000400.1 GCA_027297025.1 Bacteroidota bacterium
GCATTTAAGGATCTTGGTCCTGAGCTATTAAATCTGAACGTTAAGTTGCTAACCATGAGCGCAGTAGATTTTTTAGACCTATGGTTCGAATCTGAGGTGCTGAAAGCCCCCATGTCTGTGAGCGGAATCATTGGCACTTTCCAGGGAGTGCGTTCCCCGGGAACAGCTTATGTATTACTCCATCATTATATGGGTGAATTAGATGGGGCTTTCAGATCATGGGGATTTTCCAAAGGAGGAACTGGCGGAGTGAGTATGGCATGTGCCAATGCTGCCAGGAGTTTTGGAGCCAAGATAAGAATTGAAGCATCGGTGGCTACAGTAAAGATTAGGAATGGAGTAGCAAGTGGGGTGATTTTGGAAAATGGGGACGAAATAGAATCAAAATTAGTAGTGTCAAACCTTGATCCTAACCGCACCTATTTAAAACTGATTGGAGAAAACAACCTTGATCCTGAGATAACAAAACAAATAAAAAGATTCAAGCTTAGGGGAAGTTCCGGGAAAGTAAATTTAGCGCTTGACCGGGTGCCGGAGTTTAAATGTAGACCAGGCGATGGAGATCATATTAGGGGAGACATTGCCATTGCTCCCAGTATTAATTATCTGGAAAAAGCCTATGATGAAGCGAAATACGGATCTTTTTCCAGGCGTCCATTTATTAATGCTGTGATCCCATCTTTAACAGACCCAACTTTAGCTCCTCCCGGTAAGCACGTGATGTCCTGCTTCGTACAATATGCACCTTATCATATTAAAGAGGGAGCTGAAAAATGGCCGGAGCAACGGGAAGCTTTTGGGGATACTGTAGTAGATACCCTTGAGGAATACATCCCTGGATTGAGGGACATAATCCTCCATCGGCAGGTACTCACTCCCTGGGATATGGAACAAAAATTGGGCTTGACAGAAGGAAATATTTTTCAGGGTGAACTTAGCCTCGAACAATTGTTGTTTCAACGCCCTATTGCGGGTTATGCGAAATATAAAACCCCAGTGAAGAATCTCTGGATGTGTGGCTCAGGCACCCATCCGGGAGGAGGTATCATGGGATCGGGCGGGGAATTAGCTGCTAAGTCAATTCTAAAATCCAAGGCGATTTAACACCTTCAGAATATGAGTTATGATGTAATAATTATTGGAGCCGGCCACAATGGATTGACAACTGCAATTCAATTGGGAAGAAAGGGTAAAAAGGTGGTTGTTTTGGAGAAAAGAGAGAACATTGGTGGATTAGCAGCGTCAAGGGAGTTCCATCCCGGATATTCTACCAATGGATTGTTACACGACACAAGTTGTGTGCGAGGATCATTGATCGAGAAGATGAAGCTTAAGAATCATGGCCTTGTCACTACTTCAGGAAGACCATCTGTAACCATCTTATCGAAAAATAAGGAAGCAATTACATTGTTTTCAGATGATAAAAAATCGTTTGATTCAATTGCAAAATATTCTAAAAACGATGCCCAGGCCTACCTTGACTATCGGCGGTTTATACAGAAGATCAGCCTATTTATAACTAGTTTGTTGGATGAGCCACAGCCTGACTTGACAAATCTCAATTATGGTGACTATTGGCGTTTGATCAAAAAGGGAATATCCTTAAAGCGCCTGGGAAAGAAAACCATGCTTGAATTTTTAAAGGTGGGGCCAATGAGTGTGGCAGATTTTCTTAATCAAAGGTTTGAAACAGAATTTTTAAAAGCCGGAATGGCTATTCCTGCTCTATTGGGAACATTTACCGGACCATGGTCATCCTATTCAACCCTGAATCTGCTACTTTGGGAATGCACCTCTAAAGAAAATATACCAGGAGGCCCTTTAGCTCTAATAGAGGCCTTACAAAAAGCAGCAATTAATGAAGGTGTCGAGATTAAATGTGAGTCAGAGGTTAGTAGAATCTTATTGAAAGAGTCTGAAAAGGTGTGCGGGGTGAGGCTAAAAAATGGAGATGAAATAGAGGCTTCCGTTGTATCGGCCTCCTGTTCCCCAAAAGAAACATTTTTAAGGTTGTTGATCAGTAAGGAAATTGGCCCTGAACTTGATCACAGTATTTCCCATCTGCGTTCCAGGGGTACCACTGCCCAATTGAGCATGGCATTAAACAAAAAGATCCAATGGAAAGCTGCATTGGAGAGCCCGGTAGAATTTGTTAGGACGGGCAACACAATTGATGAGGTTGAGAGGGCCTTTGATGCGATAAAGTATAACAATTTCTCTGAAAATCCTGTTCTGGATATCCATATACCAACCGAATCAAATAATAAACTAGCCCCGGACGGGCATGAAGTAGTTTCAGTACTTGCATCTTTTGCTCCATACCAGTTAAATGGGGGATGGACAGAAAGCGGTAAGGTTGAGTTGGGTAACAGAATTATCAAAACCCTTTCAGAATATACGATCGGTCTTGAAGGATCAATCGTTGGTAAAGAAATACTCACACCCCTGGATATTGAAGAACAATATGGGATTAGTGGAGGGAACATCTTTCATGTTGAACACGCGGTGGATCAATTAATTAGTCGTCCCGTACCTGCCTGTGCACAATATAAAACACCAATTAAAGGATTGTTTTTATGTGGTAGCGGGTCACATCCCGGGGGAGGTTTGACTTGTGTACCAGGAGTCCTGGCAAGCCAGGCGATTCTAGCCAAAATGTAGAATTCGAAGCCCTAATATTAATCTATTGGTAATAGGAACTGATTTCTATTTTCTACACTTTAAGCAAATAATGTTATCTTGACGGTTTATTTTAAATCCGATTTGATTTTTTATGAGTGAATCCAAAGCAAAACCAACCCTTTTACAAGCGTTAATTCCAATAATATTTTTAATCATCATGCTGTTTACCAGCGTGAAAGTATTTGGCGATGCGGCCATTGAGGGCTCAAATCAAATATCATTATTAATGGCCGCAGCAGTGGCGGG
>JAPUIM010000401.1 GCA_027297025.1 Bacteroidota bacterium
CCAAGTTGATAATAAATTTTTGCTGTCTGGCTGCCAACTGGCTTAAATTTTCTCTTTCCGCAGTGTCTGCACCATCTTCAAGGATCTTTATAGTACTGGCGGTGGTGTCAGTACCGCTGTCGTTGCTTTTACTCAGAGACTCCTTAATATAATTTAACTCGGTTCGTGCTTTTTCCAGTTTTCCATTGATAATTTTCTCGAATTCCCCCAACTCGTCGGGTGAATACCTGTTTTTTTTCTCCTTCTTCATCTTATCAAATTTAACCTATTCAACAATCAACAATAGCTCTTTTTTAAAAACGAGTTCCAAATATAAATAGGAAAATTTAAACTAAAAGTATTAACTTAAATAATTATCGAAATAAAATAAATTCCACCAAATTCCCCTAAATACATGAAATTGCGAATATTCGGAGGTCTTATACTATGGCTATTTTTCATCATCCTGGAAACGGAAGCTCAAACCGGTTCCAACCCATCAAATATCACCCTGGTGGTCCATGGTGGAGCAGGAACCATTGAGAAAAAGTACATGGACCAGGAAAAGGAGACAGCTTACAGGAATAAGCTCAACGAGGCGCTTTATGCGGGATTTGAGGTGCTGGAAAAAGGAGGTACCAGTATTGAGGCGGTTACCGAAGCCATCATTATTTTGGAAAACTCTCCGCTTTTTAACGCCGGGAAGGGAGCGGTTTTCACCAATGAAGGTAAAAATGAATTAGATGCCTCCATCATGGATGGCCTGACCCTGAATGCGGGAGCAGTGGCTAGCGTTACTATCATCAAAAATCCCATTTTGGCTGCTTTGGAGGTGATGAATAATTCTCCTCACGTAATGTTGGTGGGAAAAGGTGCAGAAACATTTGCCAGGGAAAGAAATTTGGAGATTGTGGAACCTTCCTACTTCTACACCAAACATCGCTATCAACAACTGGAGAAAAGACTAAAAACTGAAAAAGAACAGAAAAAGACATCCGGACAAGGTAAATATAAGCGGCAAACCCAGGATAAATTTGGTACCGTGGGTGCGGTAGCATTAGACCAGTATGGAAATCTTGCAGCGGGTACATCTACTGGAGGCACTACCAACAAGAGATGGGGAAGGGTAGGAGACTCCCCGATAATAGGGGCTGGAACTTATGCAGACAACCAAAGTTGTGCGGTATCGGGTACAGGACATGGGGAGTATTTTATCCGATCGGTAGTGGCCTATGACATAAGTGCATTAATGAAATATGGAAAAATGAGTTTGAAGGAGGCTGCCAAGGAGGTGGTGAATAATAAATTGGTAGACTTGGGAGGAGAAGGGGGAATCATCGCAGTTGACACCCGGGGAAATTACACCATGACCTTTAATAGCAGCGGAATGTACAGGGGTGTTATCAAAAAAGGAAAAGCTCCTCAGGTATACTTTTATAGAGAGTAGGCAAGAAGACCTAAAAATTTTATCGTAGGCCGTAGTTCATTCTGAGCAGCTTGATCCTTTCCTTGATCGATTTCGCATCAATGTTAATGCGATATTTCTGCCAGATGTACTTCTTGATGGTTTCAATTCTCTGGCCCTGCCTTAGGTAGGAATCAATAACTTGATCGATCAGACAATTCATAAATACTAGGTTGTTTTATTAATTTAACCTAAATGTCTATGATTTTGTTCTAAAAAATGTTCAATTTTTTGTGGTATGCAATAATCAATTGGAAATGTGAAAATAATTATAGAATAATTTAAAATTTACCCCCTATGACCACGGTTTCTTTAAAAACTTTACTATTCCCATTGAGACTGAATACTTCAAAATGAACTAGGTAATATCCAATTCTTGCCTTTTGCCCATTATCATTGGTGCCGTCCCAGGTAAAAAAGCCTTGAGTACCCAAAGATGTATTTTGAGCTATGGTTTTAACCTTTCTCCCATTGATGTCGAAAACATTTACATTGGCCAATTTCCCGGTGTCATCGAAATTATAGCTTATAGTGGTAAAGTTCTGAGGGCCTGCAAAGTCGGGTGCAAACACTTTGGGATCGATAGTGATATTTTTGGGAGAAAGATCTACTTTCCTGGATTGGGAATTAAGAATGCCGGGAGTGGCGAAACCTACGTCTCCAGCGGCGGATTTCCAGTTGTTGATATCACTTGTGGGGGCTTCATAGGAAACCCGTTCTAAGGATACGCCTTTGGTCTCTTTTAGCAAGCTGAAATGAAAATCCTCATTATATTCAAATAAATCGGCTATAGAATCTGTGTTTTCTAAAAGTACAACTGTTCCATCCGAGTTAGGATAACTAGGTAGAGATTCCATAACCACAAAGGTTTCTTCATCGCCTTGTGGATATTCACCTTTTAAGATTTCTGCATCGGTAGTAAATACCATAAAGCTGAATGGTTTGATAATAAGATTGTCCTCACTAACCATCTTTTGATTACCCACTAACCCATCGTCATCAGTATTAGCCAACTGCCATCCTTGTAAGTCAATGTTTTTGTCGGAAGTGTTGTAGATTTCCACAAAATCAA
>JAPUIM010000402.1 GCA_027297025.1 Bacteroidota bacterium
CGGAAAACCGGGAAAGTGAAGAGGTGATACTTCGGTATTCCGGGTACCCATTGATCTTAAAGATCCGACAAGAAGATCGTATTGATTCAGAGGTTATAGAAAAATACGCGCACCAACTATTAAAAGATTGGAAATGAAAAAAGTTGATTCCCTGGTAGATAGAGATAAAAAAAGTGTCTGGCACCCGTTTACCTCATTGGAAAGTCCTTTGCCGGTAATTCCTATTAGATCTGCTAAAGGAGTTTACCTATATACTGAGGAAGGTGAGAAAATTTTGGATGCCATCTCTTCCTGGTGGGTGAATATCCATGGCCATGCCCACCCTAAGATAGCACAGGCCATATCGGATCAAGCGCAAAAACTTGAACAGGTAATTTTTGCAGGATTTACTCACGAACCCGCCATTAAGTTGGCGGAGAATTTATTAAACATTTTACCTTCAGATCAACAGAAGGTATTTTATTCTGACGACGGCAGTACCTCAGTGGAAGTGGCTTTGAAGTTGGCCATTCAATATTGGCAGAACCAAGAAATAACTTCCAAAAAACGCATTATAGCTTTCGATGGCGCTTATCACGGTGACACTTTTGGCGCTATGTCGATTGGTGAAAGGGGTAGTTTTAACCTTCCTTTTGCGTCCTACCTATTTGAAGTGGATTTTGTGGATTTTCCTCAAAAAAATAATCATGATAAATTGGTGGGATCCTTTAAGGACCTGGCCGGGACTGGAGAAGTGGCCGCCTTTATTTTTGAACCACTGGTGCAGGGAGCTGCAGGTATGCGAATGTATGACCCTGACATTTTGGATCAACTAGTTGGAATTGCCCGGGATAGTGATATTATCAGTATTGCCGATGAAGTGATGACTGGTTTTGGAAGGACCGGTAGGTTATTCGCCTCCCAATACTTGGAAAATCAACCGGACATATTTTGTCTTTCCAAGGGTATAACCGGTGGAACACTTCCCTTGGGAGTAACTACTTGCTCACAAAAGATAGTCGAGGCTTTCCTCTCTGCAGATTCATCCAAGACATTTTTCCATGGGCATTCTTATACCGCCAACCCGCTGGCCTGTGCTGCGGCCAATGCCAGTTATGAGATTTTGTTACATGAGGATACAAAAAAGAACATAAAAAGGATAAGCGCTAGGCATTTGGAATTTGCCAACTCGCTCCAAGGTCATAAAAAATTGAAAGACGTTCGATGTCTAGGGACCATATTGGCTTTGGAAATTGGCACCTCGGGGCAGACTTCATATTTCAATAAGGTGCGAGATAAAATTTATCAATACGCCATGAATAGGGGTATTTTAATACGCCCATTGGGTAATGTAGTATATGTAATGCCCCCTTATGTAATTACTGATGAACAATTGGATACTATATATGATTGCCTGCAGGGTATATTGGAAGTGGTGTGAGTTACTTTTTAATTACCCCGACTTTTAATATTATAGGCCAAAAAGCTTTCTTTTCTTGGGGACCATCGCCCCAAGTTTTGTCCAATTTATCTATTATCAAATCAACAGGATTTTGGCGTTTTTTCCGGATATAGTTCTGTACCGCCGACCAAGTGAGTAAATAATTGACTAACTGATCCAGGGTCCAACTTTTTTCCATTTGAAAACGGGGTGCTTCTACAACCGGAAAAGGGAATGGAATGGTTCTATAGCTTTGCTCGATGTATTTCCTTTCTAATGGCCAATAGGGACCCACCGTATTTTCATAAAAATGTCGGATAATGAGGTCCAACTGTTCATTAATATTTACCAATTCATAGGCCCATGCGGCTATTATAGAATTCTTTTTGCCCACGCGATGAACCTCTTGGTAAAATTGAGAGAAATTAAACCAATGAAGGGCTTGGGCAACTGTTATTAAATCAATGCTGTTTTCTTTTATGCCTGATTTTTCAGCGGCCGCTATTTTATAGTGGATATTAGGCTTATGAAAAGCATGTTTTATTTGTTCCTGGCTGGCATCGGTGGCAATAATTTGATGAAAATGAGGAGACAATGCCACTGCCGCTTGACCATTTCCGGTAGCTACATCCCATGCTTGTTCGTGGTTTTCCACCAATGACGACAACCATTTGAACAACCCAGTAGGGTATTGGGGTCTTGAACGTGCGTATTCTCGGGCTTGAATCGAAAAATGATCCTTAAACTCCATCAAATCTTCCTGAATTTGGAAAGATTAGATAATTCGATTTGAGTCAAATTTTTCCAGGTAGTCAGCTACTCTTCTTACAAACATCCCCCCCAACGAGCCATCAACCACACGATGGTCATAGGAATGGGATAGAAACATTTTATGACGTATGCCTATGGTATCACCCTGAGGAGTTTCGATCACTGCCGGCTTTTTGGCTACGGTACCCAAAGCTAAAATGGCTACCTGGGGTTGAACGATGATGGGTGTTCCCATTACGTTGCCAAATTGGCCCACATTAGAAACGGTAAAGGTACCTCCAGACAACTCATCGGGCACTAATTTATTTTCCCTGGCTCTACGGGCCAGATCGTTGACCTTCTTGGTCAGACCCACAAGATTTAGGTAGTCTGCATTATGAATGACCGGTACTATTAAATTACCACTGGGCAAGGCCACTGCAACACCAATATTAATATCTTTTTTCCGGAAGATCTTGTTCCCATCTACCGAAATGTTGATCATCGGATAATCTTTTATAGCCCGTATTACCGCTTCGATAAAAATAGGGGTGAGGGTTAAATTATCTCCCTCTTTTTGCTTGAAGTCATTTTTATTGCGGTTTCTCCATGCTACAATGTTGGTGACATCAGCTTCCACAAAGGAAGTTACATGTGCCGAAATTCGTTTAGATTCAACCATTCTTTCGGCGATCATTCTCCTCATGCGGTCCATCTCTATGATCTCCGCCTCACCGCTTACAGTCAGAGGGGCTACGGTCAAGTCACTTTCTAGTTCAGGCTTAAGCTTATCGGTTTCTACCGTGGCGGGTGTCATTTCCCTGGTCTTAAGATAACCAAGGATATCCTTTTTTGATACTCTTCCTTCTTTTCCGGTGCCAGTTATGCCATCTAATTCCTGCATGGGTATATGCTCACTCCTGGCAATATTCAAAACCAGCGGCGAGTAAAATCTTCCTCTCTCGGATCTTTCTAATACTGCTGCCCCATTTCCTTGTTGAACAGAGAGGCTGGGTGTTTCTTCTGCAAATACCGGTTCCTTTATTACTTCTTGAGCCGGTAGGTCGTCTTCAATCGGTGGCATTACAACCTCAGTTGAATCCTCCTCTATTTTGCCATCAACACTTAATACCGCGATGGGTTTTCCTACTTCAACTACATCCCCCTCCTTTGCTAAAATCTCTTTAAGCACACCAGCATGGGTGGAAGGAATTTCTGTGTCCACTTTGTCAGTAGCAACTTCCAAAATAGACTCATCCTGCTCCACCTTGTCTCCTTCCTTTTTTAGCCATCCAAGGATGGTGGCTTCCATGATGCTTTCGCCCATTTTGGGCATGAGTATTTCAACTTGGACCATACCGGTAATGTTAGTTGTCTATTCCAATAGGGCAAAAATACCTTATTTGGGCCGTTTTCTCAATTGTTTTGAATTAAAGTTTGCCATACCATTCTCAATAGGGCATTGCTGGAATATTTAATATTCACATCCCTTAATTTCCCTAAAGTCAATTTTTTAGTGCTTAAAGAATGTCCATCTGCCAAGGTAATCCAAATAGTGCCTACCGGTTTTTCGTCCGTACCACCATCAGGGCCGGCAATGCCACTAATGGCTATGCCAATATCGGTTTTGAATCGTTTTCTTACGTTTTTGGCCATTTCGGTGACTGTTTCTTCACTAACTGCTCCGAAATCTTCCAAAGTTTGAACTTTTACCCCCAAGACGTCTATTTTAATTTGATCATCATAAGCTACCACTCCTCCTTTAAAATAGTTGGAACTACCGGGGATGCTGGTAATTAAGTGGGCAACATAACCCCCGGAGCAGCTTTCAGCCACGGAGATACTTTTTCCTTGCGCCGTCATCAGTTGACCAATCACTTTTTGCAGGGTATCCTGGTCGAATCCATATATGTACTTGCCGGCCAAAGGTATTAATTGTTCAATTTGAGTTGCTATGTCCGATTCCAGTTGTACTTGTGGTTTACCACTTGCGGTAAGTCTTAATTTCACCTCTCCCAAACCTGGCAGGTATGCCAGCTTTATATGAGAGGGCAATTTTTTCACCCAGGGTTGAATTTTGTCAGCTAACCATGATTCGCCTATTCCAGAGGTCTTGATGATCTTATGGAAAATTGGAGATGTGTGAAATTCTTTTTCTATCCTTGGTAATATTGCCTCTTTCATCAGGCCCTTCATTTCATGTGGGACACCGGGCATGGAAACAAAGACTTTACCCTCTTGTTCAAACCACATACCTGGAGCGCTGCCATTTTTATTGCTGATCATTTCGCATTTTTCTGGTAAAGCGGCCTGTTGCTTGTTGGTTTCAGATAGAATAAATCCTCTTTTCTCAAATAAAACCCGGATTTCTGCCAAGGCCTGAGGGTTAATAGATATGGGGCAATCAAAATAATCAGCTAGGGCCTTTTTGGTAATGTCATCGTGGGTGGGTCCTAAACCTCCGGTGATTAAAACTAAATCTGCCCTGATGAAAGCCTCTTGGAAAGCAGCTATTATGGCCTTTTCGTTATCTCCCACAGTTGTTTTTCTGATGGTCCTTACTCCAATCTCATCCAATGCTTCACTCATCCATTGGGAATTGGTGTCTATAATTTGTCCATACAATATTTCATCACCGATAGTGATGATCTCGGCATGCACTGGGTTCATGTCTTATTTATTATATCCCTAATGCGAAAATAAGCTAAATCTTCATTTTGTCCACCACTCACCTTTGTGATCCTCAGCGTATTAATAAATATTACCTATTAAACAGAAATTCAATAAATTAGATTATGGTTTTCGGACTAATGGAAGCAACCTTTCCTTACCTTCAACTGTCTAAGTTTTTGAGTGAAAAGCATAAAAATGAAGAGGATCTTAATTGTTTACCTTAAACTATTAATTACCATGGTGACCATTTTTTTGGTCAATGCATGGTTGTCGGGGTGTGATACCGTTGATGAAGATTTTCTGGGAGGGGACGATCAGATCGACTTACAAGCATTGGAAGCCCACACCTTGCCGGGGTTGCCAGCAGTTATTGACCTTTTGACCGGTATAAATTCAACTGTTCCCATCACGGTTAGAATTGCAGAGCAACCGCTTTCCGGCGTGCTTGAGTTTTTGGAGGAAGCGATCATATCGTATGAGCCGCAAAAAGATTTTGAGGGAGATGATTCATTCACTTATTCAATCTCATCGGAGAATATTCGTGAACCGGTGAGGAATCAAGTGAATATCAGAGTTTCCCGGGATTTGAGCCGGTTTCCTTGCACTTTAATTGCACTTCCTGACACTGCTCGAACATTAAAAAACAGGCCCGTTACCATAGATATTTTGGATAATGACAGGATTTGTGGGGGGATTTCCGTGGATCGAAGAGCATCCAGAATTATCGCTCATCCACTACACGGTTCCATTAGGTTTAGAGAGGGGAAAATCATATACCTGCCTGATAATAACTATGTAGGTCGAGACCGCTTTGCTTACCGGATTTGCTCCACTTCACCAGATTCGCTATGCAGCCGGGCCTTAGTAAGAATATTGGTAAGACCATGACTTGAATAAGGCCAAATTCCGGGAGAGATCTCGGAAATGACACTGCATGTATAGCGACCAGGAATTAGTAAAACTTTGCCAGCAAAATAACGCAAAGGCCCAAAGGGAGTTGTACGAGAAGTACAAATCTCGTTTGATGGGGCTAAGTGTGCGCTATACAAAATTGCGCGAGGAGGCGGAGGATGTGTTCCAGGAAGCTTATGTGAAGATCTTTAAAAATATCAAACAGCTACAAAAGGTGGAATCCTTAGAAAAATGGATGAAACAGACCCTGGTAAATACAGCCATCAACTACTACCATAAGCACAAAAGGCATAAAGGTCATGTAGATTATGAAGTGGTCCAAATCGCCAATGCTGATTATGAAAAGATTATTGGACGATTAGCCAATGACGAATTACTCACCGTAATCAATAGGTTGCCGGAGGGTTATAAAATGGTTTTCAACCTGTATGTGATAGAAAATTACAATCATAAAGAAATAGGCGAAATGCTCAAGATTTCTGAAAATACTTCGAAATCACAATTGAGCAGAGCTAAAGTATTTTTGAAAAAGGAATTGGAAAATTTAGGAATTAAAAAATTTGAACGAGATGTCTGACCAAAAATTTGAAGATCTTCTGCGAGATAGATTGCAGGGTTTTGAGGTGAACCCTCCTGCAGATGCATGGGGAAAAGTTTATGGAGAAATCCAAGCTGACCCCGGTAAAAATGGATTTTTGTATCCACTGGGAGGGGGTATTATTGCTCTGCTCTTAACTATTCCCGCTTGGCTTTATTTTACTTCTCCGGAGGAATCTGAAATAACCTCAAATTCAGATTCCGTAACCCAATCGGCTACCATGATCACTCATGGTCCGACTATCAATTCCTTGGAAGATCCATCCAGTATGGTCAATACTCCCCAACCGAAATCAACTATTTCCATCCAGGCAGACCAGCAGGTGGACCAATTTCAAGATCAATTAGAGGTGGTTTCGCCAAAGCTTATGGTAAAGGAAAATCAAAGCAACGAGGTTTACACCAATATAAAAACCAATCCTAAGTTTCATTTAGCCTCCACCGAAAGTATATCTGTTAAGCCAGCCGCCTCTTTATCTTCTAACGATGGATCGGTCCTGCCTAGCCCTCAGGAAACGGCCAATCCCAACATAGTCAACCAGCCTGATACCAATAACGAGCTGAGAAAGGAAGTTTTTGACAGTCCCAGTTTAACCAAGAAAAGGGAAAAATCCATCTTGACTGGGTTTACTTTAACTGTATTACCTCCTATTGAATCCGTCGGCCCCATCGATCAGGGAGAAAATGTTTTTACCCCTAAGGAGATGGATCCGGTGTCATCAACAGAACTGGAACCAGATGAATCAATCGAGGACCGCATCAGCATTTTTGAATTTGATTCAAAAGAATATGAAAAAAGTTATGTAGGATTGTTGGATGCCAATATAGACGGTGAAACCATCACAGAATCACCCATACAGGATGTTAAACCATTTAGTAGATGGTCCTTGTATTTTCAGGCAGCGCCGCTGGTGGGATATAATCGAATAGCCACTAACAAAAGTGATGATGTAGTGGTCACCGATACTGATGATGAGCCCTTTATCTCTGGAGAGAGATTAGGATTCAGGGCTGAATTGGGAGCGCAGTACAATTTGACCAATCGATTGCAATTGTTTACCGGACTCTTGATTTATCAACAAAAACAAAGCATCAATTATACTACCAGTAGTGTGGGGTCCTTTTCATTTACCACCGCTAATCTGGGTCAGGAATTGATCATAACCCCGCAGTTTGACACCTTAGATAACCAATATCAATACACGGTTAAAAACTTGGGTGTTCAGGTGGGTATTAATTATTTATTAGGTATTGGCAAATTCCAACATCATGTAGGAGGTGGTTTGGCGTTCCACAAACCTTTTAATCCCGATGATGTTCCGGATGTTGGCATCGATTTTCAAGAGATACCAGCATTTTATACTTTCTTAAATATGTATTATCGTGCTATTTATCCGCTAAAAGAAAGGTTTTCGGTTTATCTACAACCCAGTCTTAATTACTCTTTATATGTAAGTGATGTTTTGAATGCACCCTTTTATGTGCAGCCTTATGGTTTTGGATTGAACTTTGGGATCATCTATCGATTTCGAAAAAAATAAAATAAAACGGAACAAGTCATCTGGTTAACAATATTTTACTTTGCCATATAATATTCTTGGCCTGAATTACTAGTATATACATTCCTGGTTGGGTGTCAGAAAGATCAAATCCCATAGGTTGCGATTGGTTTGATATTATTTGTTTCCAAATCAGTCGTCCATGTAAATCCATTAACCTTACCTGAATAGCATTACCCTCAAACTGTTTACTTTTTAGCCAGATATAACCTTCTGAGGGATTAGGATATAGTACTATATTTTCTTTTGCAACTATCTCCAAACCAAGGGTTTCCACCACTTCTAGATCCTGGAATAAAGTATCAACACATTGCTGGTTACTAACCTGAAGTCCGATTTCATGATGACCTGGCCTTTCGAATGTCCAGGAAGTGTCGGGAAGCGCTCCATAATGTATGCCATCAATTATCCAGTCCCAAAGATCAGATGCCAGAGATTGATTGGTTAGTGGTACTTGGTTTGCGTCAGAAAGATTTAATATTGGTTTAATTTCAAATAGAGCCTCCAAAGAGTCGATGGTTATGTTGACCGAGATGGGATCGCTTTCCAGGAATTGATCGATACTGGTGATAAATATTTCCTGATCCATTTTTAAATGTCCCAGATTTAAAGTGGATCCTTTATATATGGGGATTTCCAGGTCAGACTGATCATAAAATAGAAAATAGAAACCATTGGATGGCTTGATAATTACCGGTTGGTTTTTGCAGCTGAATACGGGGTCGGCTTTTGGCAAATCACTTTTGGCCAAATTGATCAATTGGCTAGTGGAATTTTGGCAACCTAATGTATCACTGACCAGGAGAAACACTTTTATATCCTTAAACCCTTCATAATTAAAAATTGCCTGGGATTCATCACTAATCATCTGATCATTTACCTGCCATTCATTGGTTACGGCGTTTTCATTCAAATTAATTAATAGCATCTCGAACTTTTCCTTCAGATTGGTAGTATCAGGTTGAACAGAAAAGTTCACTTCTGGTGTGCTAATAGTCACAATAACTGGGGTAGGTTTGCTTTCAATAAGTCCAGGCTGGTTTGTAACATAAAATATGGTATCCGTAGTTAATTTACCAGTTTGAAACTCAACTCCTGAAAACAATAATTGGGTACGTTCCGGGTCAGCATACACCATTATATTTTGTTTACCGTCTTCCTTAATGGTGGCCTTGGTACCACTGCAAATGATTAGTGCTTCCAAAACAGGTCCTGGTTCTCTTTCTATAACCGTAATTATTTTTGAAATGGAATCCAGACATCCCATGCTGGAAACAATTTTCAGTTGGGCGGTAAATTCACCTGGTTCTTCGAAAGGAATGGTAGGATTTTGAGCAATGCTGCCAAATCCGTGATTGAAACTCCATTCCCATTGTACGGCATCTTGGGATAAATCTGTGAATTGGATAGTATTGGAAGGATTATCATCTAAAAATAAAGTATCCAGGGATATAGAGAAATCGGGTTCAGGGAAATTGGGATATAGTTTCACAGAATGAATATCTCCGTCATAGGTTTGATCCACATTGATCACATAAAATATAGTGTCTCCAGTCAATGGACCGGTGGTAAAATCATTACCAGTATGTAATTGATTGATAAGCTCAATGTCACTATAAAATCCAAAATTGGTTCCCTGGGTCAAGGTAATGGTGGAGGGCAAATTGAGGCAAAACTGCTGGAAGCTTAAAACCGGTGGATTTTCCAGATACTCGGCATATTTGGATTGCGCCTGTGAAACTGCAGCTTGTAGATCGTTCAAGGTATGTCCTGCTACCAAAACGAAGGCTATCTTGGTACTTTGATTTAGAAGTAGTTCATCGATGGCTCCACCGACCAAGTGAGAAACATCGTTTCCTGAACCGATTTGTCCAGCTTGCAATTTTGCAATTCCACCTGAAATAAAATTATATTTATCGGTTTTGGTGAAATCATTACTAATATCCTGGGTATTTCCATTTAATGTTAAGTTGTCTATCGCGTAATAAGCTGGATCCTGGGAGGTCAAAAGGGCTATCCCTGCATAGCTGGTGCTGGTTCCGTCAAAAACATAACCCAAATTTAGATTGCTATCCCAATCCGCCCGGTTACTC
>JAPUIM010000403.1 GCA_027297025.1 Bacteroidota bacterium
TTATGCTCTTGCTATTTATCAATTTGAAGACAAAGGGTGTTTAAAACCCTTACCTGACTCGATTTAACATCGGGACTACGAAGGATAATGGTTTTTGAGATTTTGATTATTTGACAACAAATATATTCCACTCCTCTGAAACTCCTTTCAGACGGTGTGCCCCGAAGTCCTCAAATTCAATCCCCGAACCGGCGACAAGATCTTTGACCGTTCTGGAAACTAATATTTGATCCGGCTCTGCCAGTGAAGAGATCCTAGCGGCAATGTGCACTGCGATTCCTACTACATCATCCCCTAGTACTTCGCATTCTCCGGTATGCATTCCTATTCGCAATGATAATCTCAATTTTTTTATTGAATCTCTGATGGCTCTAGCGCAATGAAGGGCCCGTGCCGGCCCATCGAATGCAGCAAAGAAGCCATCACCCGCCGTGTCAATTTCCCGACCACGATAAACTGACAGTTCGTGCCGAATTGCCGAGTAATGGCTTTGAAGCAGGTCGCCCCATTTTTGATCCCCCAGCTCAGAGGCAATTCTCGTTGAATCAACAATGTCCGTAAACATAAGTGTGCTTAGCACCCGGTCAATATCCACCTTGGTTCGAATGCCGGTAATAAATTCCTCGATTTCGCCTAAAACAATGCCGGAGCCCCCTCCAACCCAGGGAAGATGGTCCTCACTACGGTATGTGACCAGTTTTGAATTAGGGATGTGGTTGGCAAGAAATACCCCCTGAGCAACGTCAATCAAAGGATCTTCGTCCGCGTGAAGGATCAAGGCAGGAACCTTTATAGAAGTTAGGATATTTCTTATATCGATTTCGGCGTTCATTCGAATAATGGCTAATGCCGTAGCCGGAGTGGCACCCATTCTTAGCAATCTTGCCCACCAATTCTTAAATTGGTCATCATTTACCATGCTTGGGGCTCTCGTTTCCAATCCCACCGGTCCACCCCACTCAGATTCAATCGTTTCTATAAAGTTCTGATAGCTAATCGGTTCTACTCCAATAGGGAAATCAGTGGTCTTGGTCCTCCTGGCGAAGCTTCCAATCATTATGATTGAGGTAGTTCTGTCTGGGTAAGTGGCCGCAAACAAGGCAACCATAGAGCCTCCCTCAGAATAGCCCAGTAGCGAAGCCCGCTTAGAATCAACGGCATCCATCACCGCCCGGACGTCGTCCATGCGTTCTTCCAGGGTCGGAGAATCAGTTGCTCGGTCTGAAAGTCCGGTTCCTCGTTTGTCAAATAGAATAAGCCTGGAAAATGAAGCCAACTTTTTAAGAAATCTTACCATAGAGGGATCTTCCCAGAAAATCTCAATATTGGAAACCCAACCTGGTACCAGGACCAGGTCCATCGAACCATTTCCAATCACTTGGTAGGCGATACTAATATCTCCACTTTTTGTGTACTTGGTTTCGGGCAGCATTCCTATGGAGTCTGGAACTGAGTAGCAATTTTAGGATATTAATTTTTAAATGGAAGTACAGAGGGGATTTTTCTTTCTTAAACTTTAAACTGATAGTAGGTGAACAAAGTAATTTGTTTTCCGGATTTGTCTATTTTGGCTAATCCTTGTGGTTTAGAGGTTCTCGATTGTTTTCGCCTTACAAATCTTCAGGTTCAGGAAAGTTGTAGGTGGCTACCATCCCCCCATTGTGATTATATCTGATTTTTACTAGCTTTATTACCGGGGTCAGTACCTTATGCAGAATATCGCCATGTAGTATCACCCTCGTTACCAGTAATTAAAGCAATAAATACTGAAAAATGAAAAATAAACTAATTTATGGATTGGTCATAACAGCACTTATGAGCTGTGGAGATCGTAATTCAAAAACGTCTGATATTGAAACCCCATCAGACAAATATGCAGAATTAAATATACAAGCAAGGGCTATATTTGGAGTATTACCCACTGTTTCTAAAAAACTCGAAAACCCACTTACAAATGAAAAAATTCAACTTGGTAAAGCATTGTATTTTGACAACAGATTATCAAAAGATAACACCCAAAGTTGTAATACTTGTCATAACTTGAATACTTATGGAGTAGATAATAAATCCTTTTCAGAAGGGAATGATGGAGAATTAGGAGGAAGAAATTCACCTACAACACTTAATGCTGCGTTTCATATTGCACAGTTTTGGGATGGTAGAGAGCCAGATGTAGAAGCTCAGGCAGGTGGTCCAATTTTAAATCCAATAGAAATGGCAATGCCCAATGAAAATGCTGTGATAGAAAAGTTATCTAAGATAGATGAATATAAAAAATTATTTTCAAAAGCATTCCCAAATGAGGAGAATGCAATAACATATGACAACTTAAAAAAA
Organism: Bacteroidota bacterium; assembly: GCA_027297025.1. Classification (GTDB taxonomy): domain Bacteria; phylum Bacteroidota; class Bacteroidia; order Cytophagales; family Cyclobacteriaceae; genus JAPUIM01. The sequence continues at coordinate 2,338 of JAPUIM010000403.1, forward strand.
GCAATTGGAGCTTTTGAAAGAAAGTTAGTTACGCCTTCAAAATTTGATGATTATATTTCAGGTAATGATAATGCACTAAATGAAAAAGAATTAAAAGGGCTTCAGACTTTTATAAATTCTGGATGCGTCACTTGTCATTCAGGTAAATTACTTGGAGGAAATATGTTTCAAAAATTTGGACTATTTAGTAACTATTGGGAACACACTAAAAGTAAAAAAATAGATGAGGGTATATTTGAAGTAACAAAAAATGAAACTGATAAATACTTCTTTAAAGTACCTTCTTTAAGAAATATAGAGAAAACAGCACCCTATTTCCACGATGGAAGTATTAATGAACTAAGTGCTGCGATTAAAATTATGGCTAAGATTCAAGTAAATAAAGATTTAACGGAAAAAGAAATAAGTGAAATAATAGACTTTTTAAAGACTCTTACTGGTAATGTTCCAAATGAACTAAAGGAATAAAAACTGGTAACAATTAAGCTCCAACGACTAGCAAATGAATTAGGATGTTCTGAACGCCATATAT
>JAPUIM010000404.1 GCA_027297025.1 Bacteroidota bacterium
GATTGAGTGTAAAATTATAGGTGAGATCATCCACCTGTGCTCGAAATTCATCCAAGGAAATTTCCTCCCCGGAAATTTCTCCAATTTCCAAGGATTGACCGCCAAACAAAACCGAGTTAGGCCCAGTCAGGTCAGCGGCGATAAAAGAAACAATGGCAAAACCGACGGCCAATACAATCAGTTTTCCCATCTTCTCCCTCATTTTATTTATAATTGCCATGATCAGTAAGTATTATGAGGCCGCAAAAATAATTACTTCTGCATTAAAATCAAACAGTCACAAAAAGACTTAGTTATTAATTCTGAGCAATCCATTACTGGATGTAACATACAATAATATTATCCCTCTTTTTCCTTGGAAGGTTTGATATACAGCTTCACTTTATCAATTCGGGCTTCCTCCATAGAGGTGATGGTTATACTAAACGGAGGAATATTTATTACATCGTTGATATTCGGAATGTTCTCATTGGCCGACAATATAAAACCTCCCAACGTTTCATAGTCCCCGTCTGGTATATTCCAATGATATTTTTCATTGAGGTAGTCAATTTCGTGTCTGGCACTTAATTGGTAGGTGTTTGGATCAATTTGTATTTCACTAAGGTCTTCAGTATCATGTTCATCCTGTATTTCACCAAAAATCTCCTCAATAATGTCCTCTATGGTGACAATCCCTGAGGTACCTCCAAATTCATCCACCACCAAGGCCAGGCTTTTTCGCTCTGTAATCAACTGAAAGAGAAGTTCATTGGCCAACATGGTTTCTGGTACAATGGTTATTGGCGTTAATATCTTTTCCAACTCTTTGGGTTTCTTGAATAACTCCAGCGAATGATAATAACCAACAACATCATCAATGGTTTCTTTGTACACCAGGATTTTGGAATGGCCACTTTTGATAAACGCCGCTTTCAATTCGTCTATGTCATCATCCATATCCACCGCCACTATTTCAGTTCGTGGGATCATACACTCTCTTATCCGGACCGTTTTAAATTCCAGCGCATTGTGAAAGATCTTGGTATCCACCTCAAACTTGGCTTCCTGATTTTTCTCTTTGAGGGTGTTTTTGATGTAATTATTTAGATCAGTAAGCCCAAACACCGGTTTATCTTCTGAATATTCCAATCTCAGCACACCGGTAATTAGGAGCTTAGACAATGATACAATAAGAAATACCAGTGGATAAAGAAAATAATATATGATCAGCATGGGAATCGCGAATACCGATAGCATGCGGTCAGGGTTTATAAGAAAAATGCTTTTAGGGGTAAATTCCGCAGTAACTAGTACAATTAATGTGGCAATAATAGTCTGTATGATCAATATAGTTAAGTCACTGTGGATGAGTGGAGGTAAGCCTGCTGAGATAATGGGCTCTAGAATGTTGGCCATGAAAATTCCATAGACTACCAGCGCCAGGTTGTTTCCGACTAAAGTGGTACCAATAAAACTTGAGGATTTATTTAGGAACCGGGACAAAATTTTTCCACTTAATACGCCTTGCTTACTCTGTAATTCAATGTGTAGTTTGTTGGCGGATATAAAAGCTATTTCCATACCGGAGAACAAAGCCGAAAAGAAAAGTGAGATGAATATAATAATCAACTGGTTATACTCTATGATCATTTTCCCTTTTTTGGATGAGAGGTAGGAGCCTGTTTCCTTAATTTTCTATACCTAAATAATAACAAAAGAGTAATAGTTAGCATAAATATCCAGTAAGAGTATTCAAAGCCAAGTACGAATGTTTGATGAACTCCGATGATCAAGGTCACCACACATATTGAGAGTAATATCGTGTCCCAAAAACTCACTTTCTATTATTCTTGGATACTAATTCTTCCAGTGGGTTTGGTGATCCTATAACTTGAGAAATCCTGGTTGGCAGTCAGTCCTTCTCCTTTTATCACTTCCCCATCCGTTTCGATTGTAACAAATCTCTCAGTGTATACCTTTTCCTCCTGGGGTCGCCAAAATAATTCCTCTGTATTTAATTTTTGATTTTTTGAAATATTGTGAATTTTCACGTCTCCAAAGATTCGGTATAAATCCTCCTTTTTATCATAAAAACCTTTATTTCCCTGCAAAATAGTAGATAAGCTTCCATCTTCATTGTAGAATTCTATATAAATTCCATTGGGGTATTCCTGATTGCCATCGAGATATATAAGTTGCCGGGAAGCAGTAATTTTGATAATCACTACCGATGAATCACTGTGTAGAATTTCAATATTGATGGCCTCTTGCATCGGACCCTTATATTCTTCCAAATCCTTAATTTCCTGATCACTATTAGAACATGAAAAAAGGAAGACAAGAATTATACTGCAGAAAAATGAATTTAGCATGTTGGTTAAATGCAGCCACCTTTTAATATGGTTTACCGCATTTCTGCTGAAATGTTTAACTTGGTCTCCGCTGGATGGCTACTGTTCCATTAATCCAGCATCCGACCTGTATGGTATCACCCTCTTTTAAATCCAACTCAAATATCTCTTCAATAGAGGGGAATTGGTTCCTGGCATTGTTCATTCCCTTAGAATCACCGGCTCTTTTAAACATTTCAAAAGCTGCTAAAAATACTCCCCGGTCAGCAACTTTACTGACCCCTTCCCTACAGTCGTTATAACTGGTCATATAAAGATTGCCCACCAGTGAATAAGCATCTTTGCGGGTTGGATCAGCTCCTACCGATTGCAAAGCAAATGACCTTGAGGTCCTTTTTTCTCCTTTAGCAGCATAGACCGTGGCCAGGTCAAAGTATATTTCTCCTTTTTTTGTATTATCATCGGTGAGTTCCAAAGCTTCATTATAATACTTAACACCCTCTTCAAAACTTCCTCCAGATATTTCTTTTTTAGCCACCACAATGGCCAAACCATAGGACGGTTCCATATTATGTACTGATTTGGCGGCTTTGATGAATAGAGGGCTATCTGAGCATTTACCGGTAAGCAGTAATTGAAAAATCTTCTTTGCCATTTTGAGATTGGATGGATCACTTTCTAGTTTGGGCCCTAGATTATTTTCCACAAAATCACAATCGACTGTGACTGTGGCAGTAAGTAACTTGTCCACATTATCCTGATACTTTTGTAGCCTATCTACATTTTTGCCCAGTGTTATCTTATAGTCGATCACATCGCTGATTTCCGAATAAATATTAATAATCTCAGCATCGGTGATTGGATTATTAGCCAGCTTATATCTTCTCACCACATCCATATAAGCCACAATATTGTTATCAAGTAAGTTATTTCCATTTAACTCAAAAGTTCTTTGAAATAATTCAAATAATTCTTGGTATTTTTCTTTCCTGCCTTTTTGATATTTGTAGGCTTTAAAAGCTTTTCTATTAAGAACTTTAGCCTCATCATTGAAATTCTTAATCCTAAGATCGTACATGATCAACGCTGAATCGGCATATATAATTTTTTGCTTAGGATCCTTTTCCGCATCGGCAAGACCTTCATAAATTTTTGCCCCATTTATGTAAATGGAAGGATTTAAATCAGGAGCGTTATTCATCAGCCATCGTAGAGATGGAATCGTAGCCTTGTAATTTCCACTTTTCATATTGTCTGTGTAAAAGGCATTCTTCTCCTCCGCAGTCGCCCTATCTTCAGGCCAGTTAAATTGAGCATGCGCTTCAAAGGTTAAAATCAAAAGGGCAAGGAAAAAACTCTTTTTATATCTCATGACAATCTTATTATCTTATTAATCGTATATGGGCCTTTTTCTCCAGGCAAAATCATTAAAGGTTATCCCAAAATAAAATTTAAAATATTCTTCTTTTATAGTATTACTGGTCCCTCTTTGTCCCAGTTGAATTGCCCAATTCAATCTTGAAAAGCGGCTTACTGGTAATGAAGTACCAAAATTAATACCAATTTCTGTAATTTGCTCATTATTAACTGAAAATGGTGTTCGTTCCAAATTTAATCCCAATCGATAGGTAACTCTTTTTAAATAACTGGTGATTGAAGTTATGTCCGGAGTGATTTCGCCTCCCAGATTTATCTTATAACTATCATTCAGGTTTTCGTCCCTCCCATCGAAATCCCTATAATCCGACCAAGTCTGTAACTCCACATCCATGCCCAAGGTCCATTTAGCAGATTTCTCCAAAGATATTCCAAAACCTGTATGGGCCGGGAGAACGATCGCACCTTTTTGTCCATCTACCAAAGTATCGGAAGATATTGGTGTGCCATTAAATATCCGAGTTTCGGTGGTCCTTAAACGTTTTCCACTAATGTTCGCTTCAAGATCATAAGTAAGCCCAAAATTCAAAAATAAATTATCTTTCAAGGGCTTTATATAGGCCAATCCTAAACCGAAATTGACATCACTAAAACTCACTCGATCTTTTAATACCATTTGATTGTTAAGATTATTATCAATAATCACTGTTGTTTCATTAGTTATGGGCCCAAAAAAGTAAGAGGCCTTTATTCCAAGTGCTAATAACTTGCCAATTCTAAAACCGTTAGAAACATAAACATTGGACAGCCCTCCACTTCCATCGTACTTGGTGTTTACCAAAACCTCGTCATCAGAAAGAATCTCAGAAGTGAGGATACTGTAATGCACGTTACTGAAACGCCCATAACCCACACTTAGGGTCCACTTTTGTGACTTAATGGGAAATCCAAAGGCTAAATAACTCATCTCCGCGGAAGCATTCTTCCTGGATAATGTGTCTGAGACTAGTTTACGGAAATCACCCGCCATCGCCATTTCAAAAACGGTCAAGCTGTTCTTGGCTAACAGTGCAGGATTCTTGGTATTTAGGTGCCATATGACGCCGTTGCTGATACCGACTCCGCCCATAGCAATGGTATGGGTAAGCTCAGGAGGAATGATCTCTCCAATTCCTTGAAAGGTATAAGGTGACTCTCCTCCTTGACCTTTAAGAGAAAAGTGGATGGTTAATCCAAATAATATTAGAAAAATTATCCTATTTCTCATTATATAGTAAAATGCGGTTTAGCCCAATCAATACTAATTCCGGGATCACCCTATTGGTTGCTTTTATACCTGATGCAAAGAGAGACGCATCCCCCCCAGTCAAAATCACTTTCAATTCCCCAACTCTTTCTTGAAACAGTTTGATCAGAGACTCTATTTCAGCCAGGGTTCCGTTAACTACTCCACTTTGTATACTTTCTGCAGTATTTTGCCCAATCAGCTCCGGCTGCTTTTTAATTTCAACCAACGGCAAGTTGGCAGTATAAGTATTTAGTGATCTGAATTTAATGCCAACTCCAGGTGATATAGCTCCTCCCCAATAGTTACCTTGTTTATCAACGAAGTCGTAGGTTATACAAGTTCCCACATCGATGACCAGGCAATCATTGCTGGGAATTTGATCTGCTGCTCCCACCGCTAATGCAATCCTGTCAACGCCTAAGGATTCCGGCGTTTTATATTTAATGTTAATCGGTATTGGGGTTTTGTGATCCAACACAAAACATGTGCCATTTAGTTTAAGTTTCTGTACAAAACCTCCCACATTTTCTCGTACCGAGCCGATAATCAGTCTACCCGGAGAATTCTGATTGATATAATCAATCGTATTTTGGTCACCGGACAATTCAAGGTGATCGATAAGCTGATCTTGTTTAAAGACACCCAGCTTGGAATTGGTGTTGCCCAGGTCTACCGCAAAGTTCATGGGGGAAAGCTGTTGATTATATTCTTATATTATATTTAACTTTTGGCCAAGGGCGGTTTGGCAGGCTGCAAAAATAATTAATTAAAATGAGAATATACAGCATAATTGGCTCAATGTCAGACCGATTGCGATGAGATCATTTTTCGAATTCATTGATAATTATTTTGTTAGAAATGAGTTTTACGGTTGATGTGACAACAGTTTAGTACGGTGCTGAAGAATGAAGATAATTCAACGTTTTGATGACCAAAAGCGCATTAGAGATAATTTTATGGTCCACAATAAATGATTATGTTTTTGGGATATCTTATCTCAGTTTTCTGTTTTTAAAAAAATTAAATTATGTTTATTACCTTATAAATAAATTTCCCGATGAGGAAAGTATTTTTTCTGTTTGTATTCGCATTTTTTTTTACCCATTGCTCCCTTTCATTGGCCTTTGGATCCTCCTCCGCTGAAGAAGCCGAAGTAGTCACAAAGGAGTTAAACGCGGTGGCTGGAAACCCTGTACTATCCTCAGATGATGAGGGTGGTCACCACAGCGAAGCGCCACCTGGTTGGGCGATAATTCCCTTTGCCCTTCTGCTGTTGATGATTGCCACAGGCCCCCTTTTTTATGAGCACTTCTGGCATAAGAATTACCCTCTGGTGGCGGTCGCGCTAGCTGTAATTGTGGTAGCCTATTATTTATTCGGTTTACAAAATGTCCATTCACCGGTACACGCTGGGTTTGAATATGTGCAATTCATTTCCTTGTTGGCCGCCCTTTATATTGCCTCCGGAGGAATCCTTATTCAGGTGGATAAAGAGGTGACTCCCGCTGCCAATGTTATGCTGTTATTAATAGGTTGTGTGATTGCCAACATTATTGGTACTACTGGAGCCTCCATGCTCTTGGTGAGACCATTTATAAGAATGAACCGCTTTAGGATCAAATCGTATCACATTATCTTTTTTATTTTTATGGTCAGTAATGTAGGAGGGTCCTTAACCCCCATTGGTGATCCGCCCCTGTTCCTTGGATTCCTAAAAGGGGTACCTTTTTTCTGGACCTTGACCAATAATATTGTGCCTTGGGCTTTCGCTTGTATTATTTTAGCGTTGTTCTTCTATTTAATTGACAAGAGAAATAAATCCAATTATAACCTGGATGATGAGCCGATAACTTATTCCAATAAAATTAGTATTTCCGGTACTCGAAATTTTCTTTGGTTGCTTATTATAATAATGTCGGTATTTTTGGACCCCAATGTTATAGATTGGGTGCCGGCCATTATGTATGAAGGTCAGAAATTCTCTTTTCTAAGGGAGATTATCATGCTGACGTGCGCGTATCTTTCTTACCGGTTTGCAGAAAAAGAGGCCTTGAAGGGCAATGATTTCAGCTTTGAACCTATTCGCGAAGTTGCCTTTATATTTGTGGGAATTTTTGGTACCATGATGCCCGCGTTAGAATTGGTTTCTAATTTTGCTGAATCCGATGCCGGCTCAGCCATGATCACACACAATACACTTTACTGGGGTACCGGAGCTCTCTCGGGATTTTTGGATAATGCACCCACTTATTTGAACTTCTTAGCCGCTGCCATGGCTGCTCAAGGAGCCAGTATTACC
>JAPUIM010000405.1 GCA_027297025.1 Bacteroidota bacterium
ACCCACCGGACAATCCGGAAACATATTCAGCCCCTACTATGCGGATCAATCCAAACTATATAGAGACGGTAATTTCAGAAAGCAAATGATGAGTAGGAAAGAAATAGAGGAAAAAGCCCAAAGTAAGCTCACATTAGTCCCACTACCCTAATACCCTAGTTTGTGCTTGTCTATAAAGTGCCGAATTCCTTAGATAAATTAAAAAATCGATTTTACCCTCCCCCTAAAGAGAACTCGATTTTCAGTGTTTACTCCCTTTAGGGCTGGGGTAAGAAACACAGAAAAGAAAGACTTTAGTTATTCCTAAAGGTCGAAAACCACTCCAAAGTAAGTTCAAGCCAGGGATCCTCGTCATGGCCCCCAGGATAAAACTCAAGATCAATCAGATCCGGATCAGTGCCTAGTTCCAGTAATATGTCGAAGGTATGTTGACTAACTTCAGATGGAACGGTGTTATCACTACTACCATGAAAAAAAGTAATTGGTGTTTTTGGCACCCAATCCACCAGGTTATTGTCCTGGATAAATTGCTTCAATGGCAGTTCCCCGTTTCCTCTGAAATCCTCCAGAAAAGTGGGGTTAAGTAATTCATCAATTTGAGAAGGTAACTGCTGCAGGCTGAGAAAAGAGCTACTTCTATTAATGAAAAAATTATCGACTCTGGTGGCGCTTGGCCCTTGAAAATAATCAATCAGAGGCCGGTTGAGGAAATTTTCATTGTAGGAAGCTATAAAAAAGCCTATGAGTTCCGGACTTGAATAGCTGCTTCTGGTGAGAATTTCATCCAAGGTGAAACGAATATCGTAGGGCCCTGCCCCGGGCGCCGAAGCGGTCACTTGTAAACCGTGATTGTTCAGTTCTAGCTCTCGGTGTACAGCCATGGTCACGTAACCTCCCTCGGAAAAACCTCCAAGGAATAGTTTTTGATCAACTGAAATGTTATTGGTTTCTAAAAATTCCCTTACCGCCAGGATCATGTTGATCACGGTAGTGGCAGAAGGCTCTCTTTGAATATAGGGATGCAGGTGGCCATTGGTTTCTCCGTATCCGATGTAATCAGGAAACAAGGTAATGTATCCATTGGAAGCGGGAACCAGATAGTCTTTGGGAAAAAGAATTTTGGGTATTTCGGATAAAGAGAGGGCGGGATCAATAAAGGTTCCATGATGAAAACTAAATAAGGATGGAGGTTCTTCAGAGTTTATGGGAATGGCCAATGCTCCTGAAGTCATTAAAGTTTCTCCATCGTAGTTAGTTTCATAGGAGAATTCATGGACTGAAACGTCGAGTTCAACAAATGATTGTATGCCGTCTTCAACTGCTGTTTGAAGTTCTAAAGCCTCTACAGTGAATGAGTAACTTGGCAGGTCAATATAGGGATCGCCGGAAATTTGTGGAATCGAATCATCATTCCCACATCCGGTTAATCCTAGATATAACATCCCTAAAAAAAAGAGTACCGGAATTTTGAAAGCTTTAAATAAGGTGGTTTCAACCAATATCATGGTAAATCTCAAACAAAGAACTAGGCAAATTATTTCAAATAAAAATAAATTATCAAAGCCGCAAACAAAGTGTTGGCAAAATTCACCATATGATTATTCATATAACCACGGCGCTGTAGGGTGGCGCCCAACAGGGAATCGAATAAATTACCCAGGATTCCTGCTATACCAATCCAATAAAAAACAGGGCCCCATCCGGTGCTTAAACTGTATATTGCGGCCACTATAAAACTACCCAGACCTCCAATGAGGGTACCTTCCCAACTGATCACACCATCCAGTCCCCTTTGATCAGGTTTCAGTGTAACGATATTGATAAACCTCCTTCCATAGATACTTCCCAACTCTGAGGAAAGGGTATCGGCAGTAGCCGAGGCCAGACTGGCGGCGATCATGGCCTGGAATAAAATGGAGTGTGCCGGGAACATCCACGAAGCCAAACCACAAACCATGGCGACACCCCCGTTTGAAAATGCATGCACTGCAGTTCTCTTTGGCTGACTTAATCCCCAGGAATTTTTTAATTCGATTTTCCACTGAGAGGCAGCCGTGCCTAAAACCACAAATGCAATCCATAATATTAAACCGGGAAATCCAGCTCCTAAAAAGACCGCGATAGATACTATAATGCCAGCCAGGCTACCGGTGAATGAAATGTTTTTATTGAAAAAAACCATCCAAAATACGCCAAACTATGGGGCGGGGCTTCACTGAAGAATTAAATAAGGGGGCCAAATTAAACAACCCCCATTCATAATTACCTAGTTATCATAGTATAACTCGAATTCATAGGGATGAGGCCTCAATGCCATCTCATCCAGTTCATTTTCGCGCTTGTAACTTATCCAGGTTTCAATTAAATCATCGGTAAACACATTTCCCTGGGTTAAGAATTTATGATCTTTTTCCAGTGCCTCTAATGCTTCGCCCAAAGAAGCCGGTACTTTTTTGGTTTTGGCCAGCTCTTTTTTACTTAACTCATAAATGTCCTTATCCATGGGAGTTCCCGGTTTGATCTTATTTTGGATGCCATCTAAAACCGCCATCAACATAGCGGTAAAAGTCAAATATCCATTGCAACTGGGATCGGGACAACGGAACTCAAATCGTTTGGCTTTGGGATTATCCGAATACATGGGAATCCGGACAGAAGCTGAGCGGTTTCTTTGTGAGTGCACCAAATTTACCGGGGCCTCAAAACCCGGAACCAAGCGGCGGTAAGAATTGATGGTAGGAGCTGCGAATGCCAATACAGCGGGCGCGTGTTTCAATAAACCTCCAATGGCATATAATGCCATATCACTTAATCCGGCGAAACCATTGCCGGCAAAAAGCGGTTTCCCACCTTTCCATAAAGACAAATGGACATGCATTCCGCTTCCATTATCATCAAAAACCGGTTTGGCCATAAAGGTGACGGTTTTCCCATTATTTCGGGCCACATTTTTGACAATATACTTATACCACATAAATTGATCGGCCATGGTCATTAACTCGGCAAATTCCATATCTATCTCTGACTGACCGGCGGTCCCCACTTCATGGTGATGTGCCTCTATCACAATGCCCAAGCTTCGCATCACGTTTACCATATCTCCCCGCAAGTCGTGGTAGGTATCGGTGGGGCTCACCGGGAAGTAACCCCCTTTGTAACTTGGTTTGTAACCCAGGTTGGGCTCTTCAATTCTGGAAGTATTCCAAGCCCCCTCCACCGAATCAATTTGATAAAATCCCCGGTTTTGAGTTTGGTCGTAACGAACCTCATCAAAAATAAAGAACTCAGGTTCAGGTCCGATAAAACAAGTGTCTGCTATCTTTGATTTTTTTAGGTATTCAACTCCCTTTCTGGCCACATGCCTGGGGTCTCTGGTATAATCCTCATGGGTTATCGGATCGACAATGTCGGCGATCACACTGATGGTGGGTTCTTTAAAAAATGGATCAATTTTAGCAGTACGGGCATCTGGAACGGCCAGCATATCCGACATTTCTATACCTTGCCAACCACGAATGGAGGAGCCATCGAATCCTACTCCATCTTTAAAGGTGCCACCATCCCAGGTTTCAATGGGATAACTGCAGTGTTGCCAGGTTCCTAATAAATCGGTGAATTTCAAATCCACCATTTCCGCTTTATGCTTTTTTGCAAATTCAAAAAAGTCCTTTGGTGTTTTAATTTTTGCCATAATAAATGAATAATTAAGGTTTATATCTCATCAAATAACACTGTTAAAGAATGGGGTTAACGTCATTCATCTGAAAGACTTATTAGTGGCTATTTATAGTACTTCAAGCCTTGATCAGATAGAGATCAAAAGTAGTATCGAATATATAGATTTTCAAATATTTTGACTTTTAATGGTAGTTATAATAA
>JAPUIM010000406.1 GCA_027297025.1 Bacteroidota bacterium
CTGGTAACCGCTTTTGATCAACCTGCATTGGGAGCGGTATACAAATTGTCTGCTTTAAAAAACCATAAGAACCAGTGGGAGTACAAACTGAAACTATCGGAGCAGGCCATCAAGGTCAATAATCCAGGGATCCAACAGGTACGAAGATTCTATAATAATCAGAATAAATATCTGGCTGATATGATCTATGATACTCAACTTCCATTGGGTAACAAGCACACCATAATAGATCCAATAGACCCCACCCGCAGAAAATACATCGATAGCACAAAAACCAGTCACAAAGATCTATTGGTACCGGTTTTTAAAAAGGGAAAACCGGTGTACCAATTGCCTGAAATTAGTGCTATTCGGGAGTTTGTTCAACAAGAAATGGGGAAAATGCATAAAGGTTTAAAACGTTTTGTGAATCCCCATAGTTATGCTGTGGGGTTAGAAAAGAAATTATACGATTTAAGGACCAAGTTGGTATTGGAGCTAAGAAAGATAAAATGATAACCAAAAGTAAGTTTGAATGCAAGCCTTAATAATGGTAGATATTCAAAATGATTTCTTACCCGGAGGTTCGTTGGCGGTACCGGAGGGAGACCAGATCATACCATTGGCAAATCGTTTACAAAAACAGTTTGATTTGGTAGTTGCCACCCAGGATTGGCATCCTGCAACCCATGGCAGCTTTGCTGCCAACCAACTGGGGAAAAAGCCTGGGGAAATTATTGACCTGAATGGGTTATCACAAATTTTATGGCCGGTTCATTGTGTGCAAGGTTCCAAAGGAGCTGCCTTTGCCGATGATTTAGACTTGGAAAAAATTAGCAAAGTGTTTAAAAAAGGAACCGATATGAATATTGATAGCTACAGTGGGTTTTTTGACAATGGCCAGCGAAAAGCTACAGGATTGGAGGATTATTTGAAACAGATGGGGGCCGAACAAGTGTATATAGTAGGTCTGGCTACTGATTATTGTGTAAAATTTACTGCTCTGGATGCCCATCAGGCTGGATTTAATACCACGGTTATCAAAGATGCCACTCGAGCTGTTAATCTAGAACCAGCAGATTACCAAAAAGCCTTAACTGAAATGGAAAAACAAGGAATTAATGTCGTAATAAGCAAACCTATTCTCAAACAATAGACCTGATGAAATTATTTCAAGTTGATTCATTTACCAAGGAAAGATTTAAAGGAAATCCCGCTGGGGTTTGTATAGTAGATGGGGAAATGAGTGATGAATTAATGCAAAATATTGCCAGTGAAATGAACCTTTCGGAAACGGCCTTTGTACAGGCTTTCAGTGGTTATTATAAGCTCCGCTGGTTTACACCAGCGGTCGAGGTGGATCTTTGTGGACATGCCACACTGGCAACAGCACACATTTTATGGGAACAAGGATTGGCTCCCAGGGATAAGATCCTGGAATTCGATACCCTAAGTGGACGGTTAAAAACCAGTTTATCAAGTAAAGGTATCGAAATGGATTTTCCCATTATACCTACCGAACCAGTGGATATTCCTGATATATACAGGGATATTATGCATTCTGAAATAATAGCAGCTGCACAGGTACCGCATGACTTGGTACTGGAATTGCCGGATGAAGATCACCTAAAAAATGTACAACCTGATATTTCCAAAATTGCTGCCCACTCCGATCAGGGAGTCGTTATCACTGCTTTAAGCAATGGCAGCCCTTACGATTTTATTTCGCGATACTTCGTGCCTAATGTGGGTATTGATGAAGATCCCGTAACTGGGTATGCCCATTGTATATTGGCTGACTATTGGGGAAAAAAATTAAATAAGTCCAACTTTAAAGCTTATCAAGCCTCCAGTAGGGGTGGAGAAGTGGGGGTTAACATCCGGGGAGAGCGGGTAATACTCATTGGCAGTGCCGTCACTGTCTTCGAGTCTGAGATTTTCTAAAAAAATCCCAAGTAGTTACCACCTGGGATTCGAATTTCGAGTCAAATTTTGCAATTATTTTACTGAGTCCATGTATTCGATCAACTCAACTATTTTGGTTGAGTATCCTACTTCGTTGTCATACCAGGAAACCACCTTTACAAAGGTAGGGCTTAACTGAATGCCGGCACCAGCGTCAAACACCGAAGTTCGTGTGTCACCTAAAAAATCGTTGGATACTACTTGATCTTCTGTATATCCTAGCACGCCTTTCAAGTCACCTTGTGCGGCTTTTTTCATGGCTGCGCAGATTTCTTCATAGGTGGTCTCTTTTTCCAAACGGACTGTCAGGTCAACTACAGATACATCGGGAACCGGTACGCGGAAGGACATACCCGTCAGTTTCCCATTAAGCTCAGGAATAACCTTTCCCACGGCTTTTGCAGCACCAGTGGAGGATGGGATGATGTTTTGACCAGCTCCTCTTCCGCCTCGCCAATCCTTAGCTGAAGGCCCGTCCACGGTCTTTTGTGTGGCGGTAGTGGCATGTACGGTGGTCATTAAACCTTCCTTTATTCCAAAATTATCGTTCAACACTTTGGCCACCGGCGCAAGACAGTTGGTGGTGCAGGAAGCCCCCGATACGAAATCCATATCCGGCGAATAAGATTGGTTGTTTACGCCCATTACAAACATGGGAGTATCATCTTTAGAAGGGGCGGACATCACTACTTTTTTAGCGCCCGCCTGGAGATGACCCTGGGCTTTCTCTTTGGTTAAAAATAACCCGGTGGATTCTACCACATATTCGGCATCCACTTCATCCCACTTAAGGCTAGCGGGATCCTTCTCAGATGTAATCCTTATCACATTTCCATTAACTACCAGATTTCCACCTTTTACCTCAACATCACCCTTAAATGTGCCATGTACAGAGTCATACTTCAACATATATGCCATATAGTCAACATCAATCAAATCATTGATGGCCACTACCTGCACGTTAGGCCGGCCAACACTTGCACGAAAAACCAGTCTTCCTATTCTTCCAAAACCGTTTATTCCAATTTTGATCATTATTCTTGATTTAATTATTTAACAAAAAATCCGATCACAAAAGTACGATCCTTTTGAAAAAAAACAACTGACATTTATTAGGAACCAGTACGGTTTTAAAATAAAATTTAATTGGATTGATGCTTTGCAAATAAATTACGTAAATCTATATTTGCACCACTTTTGAGTTCCTTGTTTAATACTAACAGTTCAATGTTTAAAAGTTAAGAACCTTTAAACTTTTAACAAGAAACTTGAAACTTAATTGGCCCTCCCGATAGCTATCGGGACGTCTGGGGTGAGGACGCCAGGCCTTGAGCGTATTTATTGACTTTAAACTTTAAACAAGAAACTTAAAACTATTTTTGGCCCGTTCGTCTAGGGGTTAGGACGCCAGGTTTTTCACCCTAGCGGGTGACCACCCGAAGGGTGGTATCCTGGAATAAGATATTTAAAAGTATGTTCTTTGTTTATGTACTGCAGAGCCAAAAAGATTGGACCACATACATTGGTTCGACTGAGGAACTTGAAAAAAGGTTAAAAGACCATAATCAGGGGAAGACTAAATCTATAAAGCATAAGATACCACTGAGCATGGTATATTATGAAGCATATTTGACCAAGAGAATGGCTAGGAAACGGGAGATCGAGTTAAAAAAGAATAGTTCTGCAAAAGAAATATTATTTAAAAGGATATTTGAATAAGGCCCGTTCGTCTAGGGGTTAGGACGCCAGGTTTTCATCCTGGTAACAGGGGTTCGATTCCCCTACGGGCTACAAAAATGCTAATTAAAATCATTTAATGAGCATTTATTATGCTTTAAGGTGTGTTGTAAATATGAAATCGGATCATTTATGTGCCGCATTGAATGA